>NZ_JAOTJD010000028.1:0-62381 GCF_042714595.1 Phenylobacterium ferrooxidans
CGGGGTCGAGAGCGGCAGTTCGCCAAATCGTTGGCGAACTGCATAGCCGGGCTTAAGTAGCCCGGCTCGCTCTCGACGGTGGCCGGTCGGAGACCGGTCGGATGAGGGGTGGCGCTCCGTTAGACGAGCTTGGTTGTTCGTGTGGTTCGTGTGGTTCGTGGACAATCTTGATGCGCCTCGCGGCGTCGCGGCTCGAAGACTTGGAACCACGAACCACACGAACCACACGAACGGTGGATCAAGCCCAGGTGTGCGGGATGAATGCAGGCCGGCTGCGCCGGGCGGAGCGCCGTCTCTGATAGGCCTATCGACCCCTCATCCGACCCTGCTCCGCAGGGCCACCTTCTCCCGCAAGGGGAGAAGGGCTCTAACGGACTTGACTCCTCGCCACCCGTCAGATAATTCTTACACATGAAAGAGAGCCTACCCATTTCGGGAGACGCGTTGCTGGCGCAGCTGGCGGCCCTGGCCAATCCGCATCGGCTGCGCATCGTCGCGGCTCTGCATGAGGGCGGCCGGCGGTATGTCAGCCAGTTGGCGCGGGAGATCGGCATCAGCCGGCCCCTGCTGCACCTGCACCTGGCCAAGCTGGAGGAGGCGGGCCTGGTGGCCAGCCGACTGGAGCTGTCGGCCGACGGCAAGGCGCTGAACTATTTCGAGGCTTCCGACTTCGCCTTGACCCTGACCCCGGCGGCCATCGCCATCGCGGCGGCCAGCCTGACCCCCAAATCCGAGACCTGAGAGACCCCCATGGAAACCCCCGTCTATTTCGCCAGCCTCGGCCTGATCTTCGCCACCATCCTCGGCGTCTTCGCCATGCGCTACTTCGCGGCCGTCACCCAGGCCCGCGCCCGCCTGACCGAGGACAACGCCTATCGGCTGATCGCCGAGAAGGCGGTGGCGACCCAGGCTGAGACCGCCACGGCGCTCGACTCCATGTCGGCCACGTTGGCGGACGTCCGCACCCGGCTGGCCTCGGTGGAGAAGATGCTGAAGGACGTCGGCTGATGGGCGAGCTGCTCGTCTCCATCTTCCTGGGCGGCTGGCTGTCGCTGGACGCGGCCTGGGTGCGCGAGGTCGTGGCCCTGGCGCGCGCGGCGGCGGCGTGCTGAGCCGCAGCCCTCACCCCGGCGGGCGGGCCGGCGCCTTGCGCAGGATGGCCCAGCCCAGGCCCGCGGCGAGCAGCGAACCGGCCAGGACGCCCAGCTTGGTGGCCTCCTGCAGGGCCGGGTCGTTGAAGGCCAGCAGGCCGATGAACAGGCTCATGGTGAAGCCGATGCCGCACAGCACCGACACGCCATAGACCTGCCGCCAGGTGGCGCGCGCCGGCCGCTCGGCCCAGCCCAGGGCGACCAGCAACCAGACCGAGCCGAAGACGCCGATCTGCTTGCCCAGGAACAGGCCCGCCGCCACGCCCAGCGGCACCGGCGCCAGCAGGGCGGCGAAGCTGAGGCCCGCGAAAGAGATCCCCGCATTGGCGAAGCCGAAGATCGGCACCACCGCGAAGGCCACCCAGGGCTGGATGGCGTGTTCCAGCCTGTGCAGCGGCGACAGGACGTCGTCGGGCGCGGCCGGCGAGCGCCGCAGGGGGATGGTGAGGGCGAGCGCCACCCCGGCCAGGGTGGCGTGGACCCCCGACTGCAGGGTCAGCCACCAGAGCACGGCGCCGACCACCAGGTAGGGCGCCAGGGCCGAGACCTTCATGCGGTTGAGCGCGATCAGGGCGGCGAGCGCCACGCCGGCGCCGGCCAGGGCCCAGACCGCCAGGTCGGAGGTGTAGAAGAAGGCGATGATCAGCACTGCGCCCAGGTCGTCGATGATGGCCAGGGCGGTGAGGAAGACCTTCAGCGACACCGGCACCCGCGAGCCCAGCAGGGACAGGATGCCGAGCGCGAAGGCGATGTCGGTGGCCGCCGGGATCGCCCAGCCGTGCATGGTGACGGGGTCCCCGCCCTGGAAGGCCAGATAGACCAGGGCCGGGACCAGCATGCCGCCGGCCGCCGCGACGCCCGGCAGGATGCGCCGGGGCCAGCTGGAGAGCTCGCCGTCCACCACCTCGCGCTTGATCTCCAGCCCCACCAGCAGGAAGAACACCGCCATCAGGCCGTCATTGATCCAGTGCAGCAGGTCGAGGCCCGCCACCGGGGTGTGCAGGGCGGCGAAATAGGCCTCAGCCAGCGGCGAATTGGCCACCACCAGGGCCAGGGCCGCCACCCCCATCAGCACCAGCCCGCCCGCCGATCCGCTCTGGAAGAAGCTGCGCAGGGCGGAGGGGGAGCGGCGTGTCGGGGTCATGTCGGATTCGCGATGTGGATGTCGCGGGTTGTTTAGCAGGCTGGGCGGGGGGGTGCGCGGGGAAGCGGCGCCGGGGGTGGTGAACACCTCGTGAGGGGGGAGGTGCGCCGAGGGGCGTCTTGCTATTTCCCCACGACCCGCATCGCCAGGATCTCGCGGGTTCGGCGGGTGATGCCGTAGAGCATGCCGGGCTGGCTTTCGTCCCAGTCGACGGCCTGGCCTTCGGCGTCCATGCCGATCGTCGAGGTGTGGTCCAAGACCCCGCCGCCGGCGGGGAGGGCCATGACGTAGAGTTCGGGGTGGTCGTGGCCGCTGAGGTAGAGGCGACCGTCCGGGCCCCAGCCGCCGCCGGAGACGCTCATCGGGGCGACGCGGGCCAGGACCGTGGCGGGGAGGGCCCAGGCCTCAAGCCGCCGCCACTGGTCGTCGAACTTCACCAGGGTGGTGTGGCGGTGGTCGCGAGGCGGCTCGCCACCCCGGCCGTCATAGTTGGCGAACATGGCCCACCAGGCGCCGTCGTGGCGGTCGACCCAGGTGATGGAGCCCGTGCCGAGGCCGAGCGCGACGCTGCGGCGGTGGGCCAGGCTCTGGGGATCGAAGAACTCCACCGTGCTGACCTGGGGCGTGGCAGGGAAGTTGGAGCTGGCGCAGACAAGGTCCTTGGCGATCAGGGCGCAGGAATTGATGTGCGGGAAGCGGGCCTTGTCGCCGGTCCACTCCGCGCGCTTTTCGCCGGTGGCCTTGTCGTAGCGGACCAGGCGGAAGTTGCTGACAGCGTAGATGTCCCTGGGCCCCACCGCCGCCCCCTGGGTGGCGGTGCTGGCGTAGCGGCGCAGGGTCGGGGCCTGGGAGGCGAAGGCCGGGGCCTCGGTGGCGGCCCCCTGACCAGCCGCCGCCGCTGGATCGGCGAGGGCGGCGGCCAGCGAAGCCAGGCCGGCGAAAAAGGCGGTCAGCATACGGTAACCCCTGGATCACGGTGACCTTGGATCGAAGCGATCCAAGGTCATGGGATGTGATCGATTGCCTGTGCCTAGAGCGAGATCGAAGCTCTAGAAGTTCATCGCCGCGCCGATCCAGTAGGTGCGGCCGTAGTTGGCCCACTCCTGCAGGTACTTGCGGCCCGGGCCAGTGACTTCCTGGCGGCCGGTGTTGGAGAGGTTCTGGCCCTCGGCGAAGATGGTCAGGTTGTCGTTGAAGCGCCAGGAGATGCTGGCGTCGAAGATGTGCCGGCCCTTCCAGTACTGATCCGAATTGGGGTTGGCGTCGTTGATGGTCTCCAGCTGGCCGCCGATATAGTTGTGCGACACCCGGGCCTCGAAGGGCCCGCGCTGGTAGTAGACGCTCTCGTTGGTGGTGATCTCCGGCTGCTGGAACAGGCCGGTGACACGGGGCCCGGCCGAGGTGCGGAAGGTGAACTCGGTGTCCAGCCAGGTCAGGTTGCCGCTGAAGCCGAAGCCGTTGAAGGGCTCGGGCAGGAAGGTGAAGGCCTGCTGGATGGCGAACTCCACGCCCTTGATCTTGGCCTTCTCGGCGTTGCGCGGGGTGGCGACAATGACGTCTTCCCGACCGCGGCCGACATCCAGGCTCTCGGTGGATGTGAGCGTGAAGATCTCGTTCTTGATGTCCTTGGAGAACACGGCCAGCGAGATCAGGCCGTCTTGGGGATAGAACTCCACCGACAGGTCGAAGCCCTGGCTCTCACGGGCCTCCAGGCCGGGATTTCCGCGCGACAGCCGGGGCGTGGCGCCGGTGAGATCGAGGGTCTCGCCGCCGCCCAGCGAGCTGAAGTCGGGGCGGCCGATGGTGTTGGTCCAGGCGGCGCGGACGATCAGGTCCTCGCGGGCGTTCCACTGCAGGTGGGCGCTGGGGAGCCAGTTCCCGTACTCACCCGAATTGCTGACCGGGGTCAGCACACCGGCGGTGCTGCGGACCGCGTCGGATTCGACCTTGGTGCGCTCGTAGCGCAGGCCGCCCAGCAGGGTCAGGTCGCCGATCTTGTAGCTGACCTGACCATAGCCGGCGTAGATGTCTTCCTTGACCTCGTAGTCGCCGGTGGGCGGGTTGGCGGTGGTGGTGAACCGTGACCGGTTGGCGTTGAAGAAGGCCATGGCCTCGTCGGCGCCGATGCGCGGATCGACCCGGTAGCGGTCGGCGATGATCTCGCTGGGGCCAGGGACGTCCACCTCGGCCAGGGTGTAGATGAAGCCCGTGCCGGCGCGGTAGTTGATCTGGGTGGAGACGAACTCCCGCTGGGTGGAGCGCAGGACGCCGCCGAACTTGGCCTTCAGGTTGCGGTCCTCGGCCCCGTTGTCGAAGCTGAGGTTCAGGCGGGCCTGGCCGGTGGTCTCGTCGGTCTTGTCCTCGGCGTCGCGGTGCTGCTGCAGGACGTAGTTGGCCGGATTGCGCAGGTTAGCGTCGGTGACCGGGGTGAAGACCGGGAACAGCGGGTTGGTGGTGTCGTAGTTGAAGGCGTAGTTGGCGCCGGCGGTGTCGACGGTGCGGAACTCCACCGAGTGGTTGGGAACCTCAAGCCCGGCGATGGAGTAGATCAGGTCGCCGTCGGCTTTCCACTGGGGCGCGAAGTCCCAGGCGAAGCCGGTGCGGGCCAGGCCGATCTCACGCTTGGTGATGGGCTGGTTCAGCTGGATGGTGCCCCGGCCGCGGGCGAAGAAGCCGCTGGTGGGGGTCTGGGACGCGACATTGCCCAGGGGCTCGATGCGGTACTCGATCCGCTCCTCGTCGTCCTCCATGCGGGCGAACAGGGCCGAGGCGTCCCAGCGGAAGGTGTCGGTGGGGCGGTACTCGACCTTGGCGTTCACGCCGCTGCGCTGCTTGGTGTTGTTGTACCAGAACAGGCGGCTGAAGGTGGGGACCTGGATGCCGTTGCCGGTGGGGGCGCCCGAGGCGACCGGGGCGCCGGCTGCGGTGTACTCCCGCACCGAGGGGGTCTGCGATTCCACCTGCGGGATGTCGTAGTCCAGCTGCTCGTGGCTGGCCCCGACGACCACGCCCCACTGGTCCTCGGCCCCGAAGGTGCGCCCCGCCGCGAAGGCCAGGCGGTAGGAGGGTTTGTCGTTACGCACGCCGCCGCTGCGCTCGTAGTCGCCGTAGGAGGCCATGCCGCTGAAGAAGGGCCGGCCGGCGTCGAAGGCCGAGCGGGTGGTGACATTGATGACGCCGCCGATGGCGTTGCCGTCATCTTCCGGGGTGACGGTCTTGATGACTTCCAGGCGGCCGGCCATCACCGAGGGGACGATGTCCATGGGTACGGTGCGGCCGGTCTCATCCACCGAGGCCAGCAGGGCGCCGTCGATGGTGGTGCGGTTGTAGGTGGAGCGCAGGCCGCGGATGACCGGAAAGCGCGGCTCGCCCTGGTCTTCCATCACCGAGATGCCGGGGATGCGGCGCAGGGCGGCGGCGGTGTTGTGGTCGGGCAGCTTGCCGATGTCGTCGGCGGAGACCACGTCGGCGACGACGAATTCCGAACGCTTGACGGCGATGGCGGCGCGCTGGGCCTCGCGCTGGCCGGTGACCACGATCTCATCGACATCCGTCTGGGCGAGGGCCACGGCCGGTGCGCAGAGCGCGGAGCTGGCCAGCAGGACGGCCATGAGGTTCGGTACGGATTTAAGATAGGTCATCTGCGCCCCAGGTTGCAGTTATGCGACGGCGCTTAGGGGTGCTCCGTGACGGCGGCGTCACCGGGATGTGGGCGTTCCATGTCGGTGGCGCTACGAGTTGGTGACGATTGATCCGAACACGGACGAAGCGCCGCTTGTGGCCTTCTCATTGGACTTGGCGCACCCCACATCGCACTCTGACGCAACACAATCGCCTGGGAGGGCGCCGCTGATGACCAATTTCCCCGAGAGCTATGTTCCGCCGAAGGTCTGGACCTGGGACAAGGAGAGCGGGGGGCGGTTTGCGGCGATCAATCGGCCGATCGCCGGACCGACGGCCGAGAAGACGCTGCCGGTGGGGCGCCATCCGATGCAGCTCTATTCGCTGGGCACCCCCAACGGGGTGAAGGTGACCATCATGCTGGAGGAGCTGCTGGCGCTCGGCCACAGCGGCGCCGAGTATGACGCCTGGCTGATCAATATCGGGGCCGGGGACCAGTTCGGCTCCGACTTCGTGGCCATCAATCCCAACTCCAAGATCCCGGCCCTGCTGGACCGCTCTGGGCCCGAGCCGATCCGGGTGTTCGAGAGCGGCGCCATCCTCATCCACCTGGCTGAGAAGTTCGGCAACGCCTTCCTGCCCACCGCGCCGGGGCCTCGCGCGGAGTGCATGTCGTGGCTGATGTGGCTGATGGGCTCGGCGCCGTTCCTGGGGGGCGGGTTCGGGCACTTCTACGCCTATGCGCCGATGAAGATCGAATACGCCATCGACCGCTACGCCATGGAGGTGAAGCGGCAGATGGACGTGCTGGACCGCAGGCTGGCCGAGGCCGAGTACGTCGGCGGGGATGAGTACACCATCGCCGACATGGCCATCTGGCCCTGGTACGGCGGCATGGCCAAGGGGGTGCTCTACGAGGCCGGCGAGTTCTTGGACGTGGCGTCCTACAAGCACGTCAACCGATGGGCCGACCAGATCGCCGAGCGGCCGGCGGTCAAGCGCGGCCGCATGGTCAACCGCGCCAACGGCGAACTGTCGAGCCAGCTGCGCGAACGCCACGACGCCAGCGACTTCGAGACCAAGACGCAGGACAAGCTGGAGGCGGCGAAGTAGGGGGCGCGCCTCAAATCCTCCCCCAGCGCGTAGCGCGATGTGGGGGAGGTGGCAGACGGCGCAGCCGGCTGACGGAGGGGGATGGACGTCGTCCACCCCTTCGACCCCAAAACGAGGGTCAAAGTCCCCCTCAGTCAGCTTCGCTGACAGCTCCCCCAGAAGGGGAGCATTTCAGGTGTCCCGCCCCAGCCGTCATCCCGGGCGACCGTAGGGAGACCCGGGACCCAGGGGGATTGATTGCGGCCCCTGGGTCCCGGCTCTCCGCTGCGCTGCGGCCGGGATGACGTGGGTGTGGTCTCAGTTCACCTTCCGCACCACCTTGAACACCGCGTTGGCCCGGGCGCAGGGCTCGCCGTCGGCGGTGACGAAGGCCTGGGCGAAGCAGAGGCTGCCGCCGGGTTTGACGAAGATGGTGTCGAACTCCAGCCACTGGCCGACCTGGGCCGAGGCCAGGAAGTCCAGGGTGAGGTTGACCGTCACCAGGCGGGCGCCGTCGCCCAGGCGGTGGCCGCAGGACAGGCCCATGGCGTTGTCGGCCAGCGCGCTGATCAGGCCGCCGTGGACGAAGCCGCGGCTGTTGGTGTGGGCCTCCGTGACCTCCAGGCCCAGGACCACGGCGCCGTCGGTCTTGCGGCTGTAGAGCGGCTCCCAGGGGTCGGTCAGCGGGCTCTTGCGATAGTGGGGTTCGAACCCTGTGGGCGCCTGCATCAGGCGGCCGCCGTGACGCGTTGCAGGCCTTCCAGGGTCTTGGCGCAGGCGATGGCGGCCTCGGCGCCCTTCTGGACGAAGTGCTCGGCGAAGAAGGCCTGGTGGATGTCGTGCTCGTGGAAGTGATGCGGCGTCAGCACCACCGAGAACATCGGCACCTCGGTCTTCAGCTGCACCTGCATGAGGGCTGAGACCACGGTCTCGGCGACGAACTCGTGGCGGTAGATGCCGCCGTCCACCACCAGGGCGCAGCCGACGACGGCGGCGTACTTGGCGGTCTTGGCGAGCGTCTGGGCGTGGAGGGGGATCTCGAAGGCGCCCGGGGTCTCGAACACATCGATCATGTGCTCGGGGAAGCCGAGTTTCGCCATTTCGGCCAGGAAGCCCTTGCGGGCCTGGTCGACGATATTGTGGTGCCAGGAGGACTGGACGAAGGCGATGCGGGCGGGGCGATAGGCGCCGTGCGCGGTGGGCAGCTCGTAGGTGACTTGAGGCTGAGTGACTTGGGTCATGGTCGTCTCCCATAGGTGGATGAACCACGACTCAGGGAGACACTGACGACGGATCGTGAGTCCACGCGCAGAGGCGTGGCGACCCATCAGCAGTGGTTCTCATAACCGGACTCTAACCGTCGGCCCCGGGATCACACCGGTGTCTGCTGTCCCTGGAGGGCCTAAGACCCTGCAGGCGCCCGCGGGCTCGTCCGACCGTCCCCTTGCGAGGTCGGTCGGCATTACCGCCGGTGGGGACTTTCACCCCGCCCTGAGAACGCGTCCGCCGGAAAAGCCCGGCGATGAGCTGAGGCTAGCCTCAAAGGCGGGGTTCAAACAAGCGTTTTGATCTGACCCCTGGAGGGCGGGCCTGGGCGCCGCTAGGTTCCGGCCAAAGGGATTCCCATGTTTGAACGGCTCATCGCATTCCAGGCCAGCCATCAGCCCGACCGGCTGGCCATCGAGTCCGCCTGGGACCGGTTCACCTATCGGCAGATGGCCGACGACATCCGCCGTTGCGCCGCCTGGGTGGCGGAGCTGGGCCTGCCGTGGGGCAGCCGCGCCCTGATCGCCGTGCCCCATCCCTACCTGCACTGGGTGCTGACCTTCGGCCTCGAGACCGCCGGGGTGATCACCGCGGCGTCCAGCCCGGTCCGCGCCGTCACCGACGACCTGATCCTGATCGGCGCCCACATGCTGTTCGCCCGCGACGTGCCCGACAACACCCTGGGCCTGCCGGTCCACAGGATCGACCAGGCTTGGCTCGACGGCCTGCAGCGCTATTCGCCAACCTGGGCCGGCGACCGGCCGCGGCGCGGGGAGGACGGCTTCCGCATCGTGGTGACCTCGGGCACCACGGGGGACGCCAAGAAGATCCTGCTGACCCGGGCGATGATGGACCGCCGGGTGGCCGAGACCGCCGTGACCCAGGTGTTCGCCCCGGCCCGCAGCCCGCGGGGCATTTCCGACATCGGGGTGGGCTCGCTGGCCGGGATCCAGCTGGCCTTCCTGTGCTGGACGCGGGCGGGAACCCTGTGCAGCCACGATCCGCGGGGAACCTGGGACAAGACCCTGAGCGACCTGGCCATCGACTTCATGGTGACCTCGCCCTTCCACCTGCAGATGCTGTTGCACAATCTGCCGGAGGATTACCCGCCCAACCCGGAGCTGATCGTCGGCGTGGCGGGCGGGTCGCTGTCGCGGCCCCTGGCCCTGGCGTGCAAGCGTCGGCTGTCGCCCAACATCGTCATCACCTACGGCTCGACGGAGACCGGCAGCGTGGCCGTCGGCCATATCGACAGTATGGAGGGCGCCGAGGACTCGTCGGGCTTCCTCAATCCCTGGGCCACGGTGGAGGTGCTGGGGGATGACGGGCAGGCCGTCGCGCCCGGCAAGATCGGCGAGATCCGGATCGGCGGCGACCAGGTGGTCTCGGGCTATCTGGATGATCCGGCCGCCACGGCGGAGATGTTCAAGGACGGCTGGTTCTATCCCCGCGACCTGGGACTGATGACGGCGGCCGGACGCCTGCAGGTGCTGGGCCGGGTGGACGACATCATGAACATCGGCGGCGCCAAGGTGGTGGCCTCGCGGCTGGAGACCTTGGTGCTGCGGGTTCCGGGCGTCCTGGACGCCGCGGCCTTCGCCGCCCCGGACGAACAGGGGCTCGACGCGCCGTACGTCGCCTATGTCTGCGACGGCGAGATCGACACCGGCCCCCTGGTGGCGATCTTCACCGACAACCTGAAGCGGCCGCCGCGCCTAATGCGGCTGGAGTCCATCCCGCGCAACCTGCTGGGCAAGATCCAGCGCAACATGCTGCGCGAACAGGTGGTCGCGGCGCACAACGAGGCTCGACCATGAGCGACGAGGACGCGGGCGGCTATGACGTCGACGACTGGAGCCGGCTGAAGGCCTTCACGCGGGGCGTGGCGACCCTGGAGGATGTGCAGGCCAAGGCCGCCATCTTCGCGCTGGCCGACACCCTCAACCCCCGGGTCCTGGAGATGCCCCTGCCGCAGCCGCTGATCTGGTGGAGCGATGACGGAGAGCAGGCGGCCGTGGCGGTCCAGGCCGAGGTCCACGACACCGAGGACGGCGAGACCATGGAGGTGCTGGGCCTGGTGTTCCCCGACGGCGGCGGCGGCGTGGCCCTGCTGGACGACATCGACCTGGTGGACGACACCGACCCCATGTGGCGCAAGCTGGTGGCCGAGGCGACCGGCGATGAGAGCGGCGAGGAAGCCTAGATCACGATGACTTTGGATCGAAGTGATCCAAAGTCATGAACGTGATCGATTGCTTATGTTTAGAGCGGGATTGACGCGAAAAACCGGTTCCCACTTTTTCGCATCCCGCTCTAGGCGCGCTTGTTCAGGGTGATGCTGGTGGCCGAGGCGGCGGCCGAGGGGGCGCCCTTGAGGCCGTAGCCGGCGCCGGTGTTGCGTTGGGCGGCGACCTCGTTGGCGATGGTCTTCACCAGGCCCTCGGTGACCGTGCGGGCGGCGTCGAGCGCGCGGCCCTGGCGGGCCAGCACGCTGTCGAAGGCCTCGGTGGCGCGGATCAGGCGGTTGCGCTGGTCCAGAGGCGCCGACGCCACCATTGCCGGGTTGGCGCGGACCCGGGCCGACTCGTGGCGGTAGATATTGGCCAGGCGCGAGGTTTCCTCGATGTGGGCCATGGCCTCCTGCGGGCGCTGCTGCTCGAAGGCCTGGGCCTCCAGGGCCACCAGCTCGGTGAGGCGCTCGGTGAGGATCACCAGTTGTTCGACGCGGTCGGCGGCGTCCAGGGCGGAGAGGGCCATCGTGATTTCCTAACTCAGACCTTGAAGCTTCAGCATTTCCTTGGCGACGACGTCGGCGATGCCGACCCCGCCCGTCTTCACGACCTGCTTGGCCATGGCCTCGTTCATGAAGGACTTGAACATCTCTTCGCCTTGGCCGCCGCCGAAGGGTTCGGAGACCTTCACGTCCTTCATCATCTGGCCGAGCATGACGGTGAGGAACGAGCCCTCGAAGTCCTTGGCCGTCTTGGCGATCTGGCCGCGCTTGGCCAGTTCGGCGGCGCTCATGGGCGCGGGCGCCGGGGGCGTGACGTTGAGCGCGGGGGCGGCGATGTCGGCCATCACATCACCTCGATGTCGGCTTGCAGGGCGCCCGCGGCCTTGATGGCCTGCAGGATGGAGATCATGTCGCGCGGCGTGACGCCGAGCGCATTGAGACCGGCCACCAGGGTGGAGAGCGAGGCTCCCTCGCGCAGGGTGATCAGGCGCTTGCCCTTCTCCTCGTCCACCGAGACGTCGGACTGCGGCACGGTGACGGTGCGGCCCTGGCTGAAGGGGGCGGGCTGGCTGACGGCGGGGCTTTCCTGGACGCTGATGGTCAGGTTGCCCTGGGCGATGGCGACGGTGGAGATGCGGACATTGTCGCCCATGACCACCACGCCGGCCACTTCGTCGATCACCACCTTGGCGGCGTCGTCGGGCTCGACGGTGAGGTTCTCGATCTGGGCGATGAAGCTCACCATGTTGGTGCCGGGCGCCGGCTGGATGGTGACGATCGTGGGGTTGTCGGCCCGCGCGCAGCCGGGGAAGCGGGTGTTGATCACGTCGGCGATGCGCTTGGCGGTGGTGAAGTCGGGGTTGCGCAGGGTCATGCGCATCTGGGCCATGCTGGCCAGCTGGAAGCCGATCTCGCGCTCGACGATGGCGCCGGAGGCGATGCGGCCTGCGGTGGGCACGCCCTTGGAGATGGAGGAGCCCGAGGCGCCACCGGCGGAGACCGAGCCGGTCTGCACCGTGCCCTGGCCCACGGCGTAGGCCTGGCCGTCCGCGCCGAGCAGCGGGGTGACCAGCAGGGTGCCGCCCTGCAGGCTCTTGGCGTCGCCGAGCGCCGAGACGCTGGCGTCGATCGGGGAGCCGGTGGCCACGAAGGCCGGCAGCTTGGCGGTGACCATGACGGCCGCCACGTTCTTGGTGTTGAGGTTGGCGTCGCGGGTGTTGACCCCCAGACGCTCCAGCATCGCCTCCAGGCTCTGCTTGGTGAAGGGGGCGTTGCGCAGGCTGTCGCCCGTGCCGTTCAGGCCCACCACCAGGCCGTAGCCCACCAGCATGTTCTCGCGGACGCCCTCGAACTCCACGATGTCCTTGATGCGGGACTTGGCGAAGGACGGGCCGGCGGCGAGGGCGGCGGCCATGAGGACGGCGCTGAAGAGGCGAAGCGATCGACGCATGGAACCCCGGGGGCGAACGAACAGGAAGAAGTCGTTCTTGCCTATGCGACGGGCGTGCCAGTCGGGATCGGCGAAAACCCTAGCGATTCCAGGGGTTGGCGATTCGCCGCGGGCGGCAGGGGGCGCCGTGGCGGCAGAAGTTGCCCGGCATTAACCATACCCTAAGCATGCCGGCGCGATGAGTGGGATGAAACGTCAGGTCAAGAGTTCGACTCACCCATGAAGGTCAACGGAACAAACGGCGTGGGATCGGTGAGCGGGGCCTCCAAACCCCGGTCCGCCGACGGGCAGGGCTTCAGCCTGCCGACCGCCGGCGCCGCGTCGGCCCCGGCCCAGGTCGCCCGCGCCACGGGCCTCTCCGGCGTCATGAATGTCGACGCCATCCTAGCGTTGCAGGAGATGGGCGGGCCGCTGGAACGCCGCCGCCGCGCGGTGCGCCGGGCGGGTCGTCTGCTGGATGTGCTGGAGGAGGTGAAGCTGGGCCTGCTGTCGGGCGAGATGTCCGCAGACAAGCTCGACGCCCTGCGGATCGCGATCCGCGACGAGCGCGAAGGCACCGAGGACACTCGCCTCGAAGGTGTTCTCGATGAGATCGAAACCCGGGCCGCCGTAGAGCTTGCCAAGCTGGAATGCGCGCGAGGTGCGGCTCAATTGGTCGCAGGGAGCGAGCTTCGTTGAATCGTTAATTCGTTTTGGTATAAGCGCCCAGCGTGTCTTAAGGGGCGGTACTCCAGGGGGCGTGAGGCGTAAATGACCACAGCCGCAGTGATGGCTGACAAGCCAGGTTATGTTCCTTCCGAGGACGAGCCGTTCATGAACGAGCGTCAGCTTGAGTATTTCAAGCAGAAGCTCAATGCGTGGAAAGAGGACATCCTGCGGGAATCCCGCGAGACCCTCGTCCATCTGCAAAGCGAAACCGAGAACCATCCGGACCTGGCGGACCGGGCGACGTCGGAGACCGACCGAGCCCTGGAACTCCGGACCCGCGATCGCCAGCGTAAGTTGATCTCCAAGATCGACGAAGCCCTGCGCCGCATCGCCGATGGCTCGTACGGCTATTGCGAAGACACCGGCGAGCCGATCGGCGTCGCCCGTCTCGACGCCCGGCCGACGGCGACGCTCAGCCTCGAGGCGCAGGAACGCCACGAGCGCCGGGAACGCGTCCACCGCGACGACTAAGGTCGTCGGGCGTACGGCCCTAGTCCCTTCTCCCCCTGTGGGAGAAGGTGGCGCGCTTTTGCGCGTCGGATGAGGGGGCGCGCTCCGCTGTCAGAATAAGTCCGTCATCCCGGGCGACCCGCAGGGGAGAGCCGGGACCCAGGTGACTGGCTTGGCCCCTGGGTCCCGGCTCTCCGCTTCGCTGCGGCCGGGATGACGTGAAGGCTTTGCTAGTCGCGGCGATTTCCGAGATGGCGCTGAGGCTGGCCTTCGCCGCCGACCCAAGCTAGCAGACCGCCCCATGATCCGCCTCGACAATATCTCCAAGCAGAACGGCCACCAGATCCTGTTCATCGAAGCCTCGATGGGGGTCCAGAAGGGCGAAAAGGTCGGGCTGGTCGGTCCGAACGGCGCCGGCAAGACGACGCTGTTCCGCATGATCACCGGTCAGGAGCAGCCGGACGACGGACTGGTGGCGATCGATCCCGGCATGACGATCGGCTATTTCAGCCAGGATGTCGGCGAAATGTCAGGCCAGAGCGCGGTCGCCGCGGTGATGGACGGCGTCGGGCCCGTCAGCGCCCTGGCCACCGAAATGGCCAGGCTGGAGGCGGCCATGGTCGACCCGGACCAGGCCGGCGACCTGGAGGCCACCATGGAACGCTATGGCGAGGTTCTGGAGCGCTTCCAGGAACTGGACGGCTACGCCCTGGACGCGCGCGCGCGCGAGGTTCTGGCGGGTCTGAGCTTCAGCCAGGAACGCATGGATGGCGATGTCGGCCTGCTGTCGGGCGGCTGGAAGATGCGCGTGGCCTTGGCCCGCATCCTGCTGATGCGGCCCGACGGCATGCTGCTGGACGAACCCAGCAACCACCTCGACCTGGAAAGCCTGATCTGGCTTGAGGCTTTCCTGAAGAACTACGACGGCGCGCTGCTGATGACGTCGCACGATCGCGCCTTCATG
This sequence comes from Phenylobacterium ferrooxidans, assembly GCF_042714595.1. Taxonomy (NCBI): domain Bacteria; kingdom Pseudomonadati; phylum Pseudomonadota; class Alphaproteobacteria; order Caulobacterales; family Caulobacteraceae; genus Phenylobacterium; species Phenylobacterium ferrooxidans. Next base: position 14,581 of record NZ_JAOTJD010000028.1, read on the forward strand.
AACCGCATCATCGGCAAGGTGGTGGAGATCGACGCCGGCTCGCTCATCACCTATTCGGGCGATCTCGACTTCTACGACCAGCAGCGCGCGATGGGCGAACAGCAACGCCAGGCGCGATACGAGCGCCAGCAAGCCATGCTGGCCAAGGAAATCAAGTTCATCGAGAAGTTCAAGGCGCGCGCCAGCCACGCCGCCCAGGTCCAGAGCCGGGTGAAGAAGCTCGACAAGATCGAACGCGTCGAGGCGCCGCGCCGTCGCCAGTCGGTCCAGTTCGAGTTCCGGAGCCCGCCGCGGTCGGGTGACGACGTGATCAGCCTGCGCAATGTCCACAAGGGCTACGGCGACCAGCCGATCTATGAAGGCCTCGACCTCCTGGTGCGCCGCAAGGAACGCTGGTGCGTCCTGGGCGCGAACGGCGCGGGCAAATCGACGCTGTTGAAACTCGTGGCCGGCGCCACCGCACCCGACAAGGGTACGGTCAGCACGGGCGCCAGCGTCAGGATGGGCTATTTCGCCCAGCACTCCATGGACCTGCTGGACGGCGAGGAGACGGTCTTTGAGTCCCTGGACGGCGCGTTTCCGCAGGCGGGCCAGGGGGCGTTGCGCACTCTGGCGGGGTGCTTCGGCTTCTCCGGCGACGATGTCGAAAAGCCTTGCCGCGTCTTGTCCGGCGGCGAGAAGGCGCGCCTGGTCATGGCCAAGATGTTGTTCGATCCGCCGAATCTGCTGGTCCTCGACGAGCCGACCAACCACCTCGACATGGCGACCAAGGAGATGCTGGTGGCGGCCCTGGCGGACTTTGAGGGCACGATGCTCTTCGTCAGCCACGACCGCCATTTCCTGGCGGCGCTGTCAAACCGGGTGCTGGAACTGACGCCGCAGGGCGTCCATCGCTACGACGGCGGCTATACGGAATACGTGTCCCGCACAGGCCAGGAAGCGCCGGGGCTGCACCCGGGGGCGTAGCGGGGGCGGGCTGGATGGCCCGCTGACCTTCGCAAACACCCCGCTCATCCCAGATTCATATCGGGCGGTTGGGAGTGAGCCGCCGTTCGTGTGGTTCGTGTGGTTCGTGGTCCCAATTCTTCCGGCCGCGACGCCGCGAGGCGGATCAAGATTGTCCACGAACCACACGAACCACACGAACAGGTGGCCTGCCTGACAGGTTGAAGATGAATCTAGGTGGCTGCTTCGCGGTCCCGGCCTTGACGGCTTCGCGCCGCCCTTCGGGTCGCCGGGATGAGTGGCTAATAAATCAGTGGCTTATGCGGCCAACCTCGCCTTGAGGAACCGGTGCAGGCGCCAGACGCTGGCCTCCAGGTGGCTGAGGGGGCCTGGCGTGTAGAGCGGGCTCATCACGCCTTTCTGGGCGCCTTCGCAGGCGGGGATGTCCTCGTCGTGGATGGTCATGACCTGGGCGCGGAAGCCGGCCGCGAATTCGGGGATGGCGGCGAGGTCGGGGTGGGCCAGCAGGTGGATGTTGAGGCGGAACCGGCCGTGCTCGATGGCGTCCAGTTCGTACCAGGTCGCCAGCGGCGTCCCCTCGGAGAAGAACAGCAGGGTGGTGGGGAAGATGGCGGCCACCACGAAGCCGTGGTTACCCTCGCCGGCGGGCGGGTTTTCCAGAATCGTGAACAGGTCGCCGCCCTGGCCCTCATAGGTGGTCAAGCCGGGATTGGTCTTCTGCAGGGTGCCCGCGTGGGGGCCGATGTGGTGGTAGGACTCCAGGAAGTTCTCCACCATCAGCTTCCAGTTCCAGGGGGACTCCAGACTGATGGTGTCGACCGTGACCATGTCCTGCGGGGCGAAGGGCGCGAGGCGCTCGGCCAGGGGCGCGACCTGCGGGCCCAGGGGCGGCGCCTTGCCGTCCACATTGGCGAACACCCAGCCGCCCCAGCGGGTGGTGGCGATCCTGGGCAGGTCGCAGTCGGCGCGGTCGAAGGTCTCCGAACGCTCCATGCCCGGCGCGGCGGCCAGCTTGCCGTCCAGGCCGTAGCGCCAGAGGTGGTAGGGGCAGGTCAGGGCCTTGGCGACGCCCGCGCCCTCCACCACCGGCATGCCCCGGTGTCGGCAGACCCGCGACAGGACATGGATTTCGCCAGCGGCGTCGCGGGTCACCACCAGGGGCGCGCCGCCGACATCGACGCTGCGATAGGCGCCGGGCTGCGCCAGGTCGCTCTCGCGGGCCACCGGCATCCAGCCCGCGCGGAAGACCAGGGCCTGCTCGGCGGCGAAGACCTGCGCGTCGGCGAAGGCCGCGCGGGGGAGGGCCGAGGCCCTCGGCAGGGTGTCGGACACCGCGGCATAGGCCGCCCTGGCATGGTCGCTCATCTCGCCGTCCCCGTCCATTGATTGCGCCGACGATGCCACGGCTGACCCTGGGTACGTCCAGTCAAGGTTTCCGGGGTGGCGAGGGGCGGTCGGCGCGGCTACATGACGAACATGACCCATCGTCTCGTCATCGCCGCCATCCAGGCCAACCCCACCGTCGGCGCCATCGCCGCCAACGAAAAGCTCGCTCGCGAGCGGATGGCCCAGGCCCATGCGGGCGGGGCGGACATAGCGCTGTTTTCCGAACTGTTCCTCACCGGCTATCCGCCCGAGGACCTGGCCTTGAAGCCCGCCCTGTGGGCCGCGGGCAAGGCCGCAGTCGAGCGGCTGGCGCTGTCCACCAAGGACAGCTGCGCGGCCCTGGTGGGCCTGATCTGGCCGGCTGATGGGCCCGGGCGCAGGCCACGGAACGCCCTGGCCTTCCTGGCCGACGGCGTGGTCCAGGGCGTGGCCTTCAAGTGCGACCTGCCCAACTATGGGGTCTTCGACGAGAAGCGGGTGTTCGAACCGGGCGAGGGCCCGTCGGTGTTCGAATGGAAGGGCGTCAAGCTGGGCGTGCCCGTCTGCGAGGACATCTGGGCGCCGGGCGTCTGCGCCGACCTGAAGGCCCAGGGCGCCGAGATCCTGCTGGTCCCCAACGGCTCGCCCTTCCGCCGCCTGGCTGACGCCGAGCGGATGAGCGTGGCCACCGCCCGGGTGGCCGAGACCGGCCTGCCGATGGTCTATGTCAACGAGGTGGGCGGCCAGGACGAGCTGGTGTTCGACGGCGGCTCCTTCGCGCTCTCGGCGAGCGGCGAGGTGGTCATGCGCCTGCCGATGTTCGAGGAGGCGGCGGCCAACACCGTCTGGGAGAAGGGCGACGGCGGGGTCTGGGCCTGCGTCGAGGCGCCGATGGCCGAGTGGGTGTCGGGGCCCGAAGAGGTCTACCGGGCCATGGTGCTGGGCCTGAGAGATTATGTGAACAAGTCAGGCTTCCCCGGTGTTTTGCTTGGGCTTTCCGGTGGTGTGGATTCCGCCATCGTCGCGGTGGTGGCCGCCGACGCCCTGGGTCCGGACCGGGTCCGCTGCTTCATGCTGCCGTCGCGCTACACCAGCCAGGACAGCCTGGACGACGCCGCGGGCTGCGCCCAGCGCCTGGGGGTGCGGCTGGACGAGATCGCCATCTCGCCGGCGGTGGACGCCTTCGCGGGGATGTTGACGCCGCACTTCGAGAACCGGGCGCCCGACCTCACCGAGGAGAACATCCAGGCCCGCACCCGGGGCCTGGCCCTGATGGCGCTGTCCAACAAGCTGGGCTCGATGCTGCTGACCACCGGCAACAAGAGCGAGATGGCGGTGGGCTACGCCACCCTCTATGGCGACATGTGCGGCGGCTACAACGTACTGAAGGACGTCTACAAGACCCAGGTCTACGAGGTCTGCGCGTGGCGCAACGCCAATGACCCGTACGGCGTGGCGGCCTCTCCCATCCCGGAGCGGATCCTCACCAAGGCGCCGTCGGCCGAGCTGCGGCCCGACCAGAAGGACCAGGACAGCCTGCCCGAATATGCCGAGCTCGACGCCATCCTGCACGGGCTGGTGGAGGAGGAGGCGACCCTGGACGAGATCGTGGCCCGCGGCCACGCCCCCGAGACCGTCGAGCGGGTGCAGCGGCTGCTGTACAATTCCGAATACAAGCGCCGCCAGGCCGCGCCGGGCGTGAAGATTGGCCCCCGCGCGTTTGGGCGCGATCGGCGCTATCCCATCGTGAACGGGTTCCGGGACGCGGTGACGCGGTAGCTCAAGATCCTCGCCAGCGCCCCAGCGCGATGTGGGGGGGGTGGCAGGCGGCGTAGCTGGCTGACGGAGGGGGATGGACGTCGTCCACCCCGACAGCCCGTAAACAAGAGTTAAAGTCCCCCTCAGGCGCTTCGCGCCAGCTCCCCCAAGAGGGGAGCATCTACGGACTGACCTGCGCCCCCATGCGACGCAAAGTTGCGGTTTCAAGCTTGGCTGTTATCCTGCACCCATTCTGGGTGGAGGGGTCTGAGATGGGTCTGCGTCTGATTTCGCGGCTGGCGGTTTGCGCTGGCCTGATGATGGTGTTGAGCGCCTGCGCCACCACCGTCGACATCAGCGCCCGCTTCCCGGCGCGCTACGCCGAGACCGCCAATATCCGCAAGATCGCCGTGGCCGGTTTCGACGGCTATGGCGGCCGCGAGTTTCAGTCGGCCCTGCAGGCCGAGCTGTTCGCCGCCCGGTTCGACGGCCAGCCCTATTTCACGGTGGTGGCCACCGGCGGTCCCAGCGATCCGCGCGACGCGGCCCCCTATGGCCGCTCGGTGGGCGCCCAGGGCGTGATCCTGGGCACGGTGGGCACCGACTTCAACACCTCCAGCTACCAGGGCAGCGAAAGCCGTTGCGTGCGGTGGGAGGGGGACAAGTGCAAGGAATACAAGTCCTTCCCCATCCCCTGCTGGCGCCGGACCGTGGACCTGATGGTGACGCCCAGCCTGGTGAACGTGGCCAATGGCCGGGTGGTCTATTCCGCCCAGAAGCGGGCCAGCCGCAACACCTCGTGGTGCGGGAACAACTCGCCGTCCACCGGCGACCTGGCCATGGTGACCGAGGCCCAGCGCGACATCCTGGGCGACATCCGCCGCGACATCGCCCCCTACAACACCACCCTGTCGGCCACCTTGAAGACCAAGGGCGCGGGGCTGAGCGAGGCCCTGAAGCCGCAGTTCACCGCGGCGGTGAAGGCCGCCTCCAGCGGCGACATGGCCACGGCCTGCCAGGCCTGGACCCGCATCAACGCCGCCCAGCCCGGCAACCTGGACACCGTCTATGACCTGGGGGTCTGCGCCGAGAGCGCCGGCGACTACGGCAAGGCGATGACCCTCTACCGGCAGGCCCAGAGCCTGGCGCCCGCGTCCGACAGCGCGATCGCCGAGTCCTACGCCCGCGTCCAGGACCTGGCGGCGGCCAAGGCGGCCCTGGCCCGCGGCCAGAAGAGGTAGTTGATAGAGTTCCGCGGCGACGGTGTCGTCGTCCACATGAGCAAGGCGCTGGACTCCTAGGACGCCCCCAGCCGCGTCAGCACTTCGCGGGGGATCTGGTGGTGGGCGATGACCGGGCGCTGGTCGCGAAGGCCCAGCGACTCGCGCTGGACGAAGAACATCCAGACGGCCCCGGCTGCAGCCTTGACCACGGCGTCGCGGGGCTCGGTGCGGTCCTCGCCGGCGTCCCAGGCGCGCAGGGCCTCGAGCGCCTTGATCATCTTGTTGTCCATGCGGCCGAGGGCTGCGGCGGCCTCGCCGGCCATCTCGTGCTGCAGGACATCAAAGCCGCTGTCGCGGGCCGAGGGCGCGTTGCGCTTGCTGAACATGGGCGCTCCCATTGATGCGTCGTTGGAGATTAGCCAACTCGGCGGGGGCATGGCTAGTTGCGTGCTCAGGTCATCCGCAGGACGACGCTCTCCGGGATCGGCTCTGGCGGCTGCAGGCCGCTCAGCGCCGGGATGATGTCCTCGACGCGCTCGACAGAGATCCAGCTGTCCATGAACTCCGGCGGAGTCAGGCGGGCGTCCACCGTGTGTTTGAACAGCGCGTAGAGCGGCTCCCAGAAGCCGCCGGGGCTGTAGAAGACCACCGGCTTGGCGTGCAGGTCGAGCCTGCGCCAGGACAGCAGCTCAACGATCTCTTCCAGGGTGCCGATGCCGCCGGGCAGGACGATGAAGCTGTCGGAGCGGTCAAACATGATCTGCTTGCGCTCGTGCATGGAGGACACGACGATGGTCTCCACCACGTCCAGGCGGCGTTCGCGGACCTTCAGGAAGTGGGGGATGATCCCCAGGACGTCGCCGCCGGCCTCGTGGGCCGCGATGGCGCAGGCACCCATCAGACCGACACCGCCGCCGCCATAGATCAGCTTCAGCTTCGCCGCCGCCAGATCGCGGCCGAGCTGAGCTGCGTCAGCCAGCAGCTGGGGAGCGGCGGCGTCGGAGGAGCCGCAGAACACGCAGGCGCTCGAAATGGGGGCGAGGTCTTGCCCCATGGGCGGTAAGCTCCGGAAAAGGACTCAGGTGCGCGCTGCTGACAGTTTCGGCACGCGGATTGGATTAGCTAGGGTCTGGGTTAAGGAGTTTCAAGCAAGCCGTGTTCCGCGTCCTGATTCCTATCGCCGCAGCGGGGCTGCTGAGCGCCTGCGGCGCCGAGGCGCCGCGCGTGCCCCTGGCGCCCAAGAAGGAGCCCGCGGCCGAGGCGGGCTACGTCTCGCCCCCCATGGTCAACCGCATCGAGACCACGGCGGCGGGCGTGACCCTGACCGGGTCGGCCCCGGCCGGCGCCCCGGTGCGGCTGGCCAGTCCCGACGGCGCCAGCCTCTCGGCCTCGGCCGACGGCAAGGGGGTCTGGCGCCTGACCATGGCTCCGGCTGCGACGCCGCGGCTGTTTGGCCTGTCGACCACCCAGGGCAAGCGCACGGTGCAGTCTCAGGGCTATCTGCTGCTGACGCCGGAAGGGCTGGCCTATCAGCTGCGCGCCGGCGCCGGCGCCATCCGGATCGGGGCGGTGGCGGCGCCCGCCATCACCGCCTTCGATTTCGACCGCGAGGGGGCGGCCATGGTCTCGGGGGTCGCGCCGGCGGGGACGGCGATCACCGTGCGCGCCGACGGCCGCCAGAGCGCCGACGGGCGGTCGAACGCCACCGGCGCCTTCGCCATCTCCCTGACCCAGCCGCTGACGCCCGGGGCGCACACCATCAAGATCTACAACGACGGCGCCGAGGACTCGGCGACCATCGACACTTCACCCGCGGCCTCCTTGACCGACGGGCCCTTCCGCAGCAGCCGCACGCCGGCCGGGCTGCGGGTGGACTGGATGACGCCGGGCGGCGGCGTGCAGTCCACCGTGATCATCAACCAGGTCGATATGGCAGTCGGAGTTCCTTCAAGGTGACATTCATGCACGCCGGCGGTGACCGGCGGTTCGCAACCCCCGGGGCTGTGTCGCCGCCGACGGTGACGTTCAGCTTCTGGGCGTCGATGGCCGACCTGTGGCGCCTGGTCATGCGCTCCGGCGCCGAGGGCCTGGCCTGGCGGCTGCCGGTCTCCCTGGTCATGGTGTTCGTCGGTAAGCTGGCCGGCGTGACGGCGCCGGTGATGCTGGGGGACGCCATCAACACCCTGTCGCCCGCGGCCGGTTCGGCGGTGGCGGTGGGGGCCGACTTCGTGGCCCTCGCCCTGGCCTTCGCGGGGCTGCGGCTGATCTCGTCCTGCGCCCCCTATGTGCGCGACGCCATCTTCACCACGGTCTCGCAGTCGACCATGGCCAAGGCGGCGGTGGAGACCTTCGCCCACGCCCTGGCCCTCTCGCTCGACTTCCACCAGTCCAAGCAGACCGGGATGCTGGCCCGCATCATCGACCGCGGCGCGCGCTCCACCGACTTCCTGATCCGCAGCGTGGTGTTCAACCTGGGCCCGACGGCCGTCGAGCTGGTGATGGCCCTGGTGGTGATGGTGCTGCGCCTGGACTGGCGGTTCGCGGCCACCACCTTCGTGACCATCGTCATCTACACGGTGGTGACCTTCAAGATCACCGACTGGCGGCTCAGCCACCGGCGCGAACTGAACGAGGCCGACAGCCGCTCGGCGGGTCTCTCGGTGGACGCCATGATGAACTACGAGACGGTCAAGACCTTCGGCTCGGAGACCCGCACGGTCACCCAGTACCAGGGCGCCATGGGCGCCTATGTGGTGGCCTCGGTGAAGGCCAACACCTCGCTGTCGCTGCTGAACGGCGTGCAGGCGGTGATCCTCACCATCGGCCTGGCCCTGATGACCGTGCTGGCCGGGGTGGAGGTGATGCAGGGGCGGATGCGGATCGGCGACGTCACCACCGCCATCCTGCTGCTGACCGGCATCTACCAGCCCCTGAACATGCTGGGCTTCAACTACCGGGAGATCCGCCAGGCCTTCATCGACATGGAGCAGATGGTCAGCCTCGCGGCCCTGAAGCCCGACATCGTCGATGCGCCGGACGCCCAGGACCTGCCGCCGTCGGAGGTGCACGGGGCCGATGTGGCCTTCGAGGGCGTCACCTTCCAGCATGACGCGCGCTCCACGGGCCTGCGGGAGGTGAGCTTCCACGCGCCGCCCGGGACCACCACGGCCATCGTCGGTCCCTCGGGCGCCGGCAAGACCACGGCGGTGCGCCTGGCCCTGCGGCTGATCGACCCGCAGGAGGGTCGCGTCACGATCGACGGCATGGACCTGCGCCAGGTGAAGCAGGCCTCACTGCGCCGCTCGGTGGCCCTGGTGCCGCAGGACGTGGCCCTGTTCAACGACACGGTCTACGCCAATATCGGCTTCGCGCGGCCCGACGCGACGCCGGAGGAGGTGCGCAAGGCCGCCGAGGACGCTGAGCTGGGCGCCTTCATCGACGGCCTGCCCAACGGCATGTCCACCATGGTGGGCGAGCGCGGCCTGAAGCTGTCAGGCGGCGAGCGCCAGCGGGTGGGGATCGCGCGCGCCCTGCTGGCCAATCCCCGGGTGCTGATCCTGGACGAGGCCACGAGCGCCCTGGACGGCCGCACCGAGGAGGCCATCCAGGCCACCCTGCGCAAGGTGCGGGCCGGCCGCACCACCCTGGTGGTGGCCCACCGCCTTTCGACCATCGTCGACGCCGACCAGATCGTGGTGCTGCGGCGCGGCAGGGTTGTGGAACGTGGAACCCACGCGGAACTGCTCGAGAAGGCCGGGGAGTATGCGGCCCTCTGGCGGCGGCAGACGCGGGAGCACTAGGCGTTTTCCTCCCCTGTCGCGCAGCGAACGGGGGAGGAGAGGTTGCGCTACTCTGCGGCCTTGGGCACGTCGCCGTCGTCGCCGAACACCATCTGGCGGTCGCGCGGCGGCTTCCGGCCGAGGCGGGGGCCGAGGGTGCGGTCCCAGGCCCAGCGGAAACGTTGGGCCATGATCTTTGGGGCGGCCAGCAGGACCGGCGTCAGGATCAGGGTCAGCAGGGTCGCGAAGGTCAGGCCCCAGACCACGGCGCCCGAGAGCTGCACCCACCATTCCGACCCTGGCGCCTTGTACTCGATATGGCCGCTGTGGAAGTTCGGGTGGATCTGGAACATCAGCGGCAGCAGGCCGACGACGGTGACCAGGGTGGTCAGCATCACCGGACGGAACCGCTGGGTGGCGGCCCGCACCGCGGCGTCGTCGGCCTCATAGCCCGACCGGCGAAGCTGGTAGTAGGTGTCCACCAGCACGATGTTGTGGCCCACCACGACCCCGGCCAGGGCGACGACCCCGGTGCCGAGCATGATCACCGAGATGTAGTCGAATGTGTGCAGCAGGTTGACCTGCACCCCCAGCAGCACCCCCACCGTCGACAGTGCGACCGCCGACAGGGTCACCAGCACGCCGTAGAAGCTGTTGAACTGCCAGAGCAGGATGATGCCCATCATGAAGAGCGAGGCGGCCATGGCGGTCATGAAGAAGACCGCGGCCTTCTGGCCCTCCTCGTCGGCGCCGGTGAATTTCCAGCGGACGGATGAGTCGATGGGGGCCTTCTCAAGCCAGATCTTGAGCTCCTCGATCTTCTGGTTGGCGGCGACGCCCTCCGGCGTGTTGGCCTGGATCAGCACCAGCCGCTGGCTGTCGCGCCGCTGGATGTTGATGACCTGCTGGGCCGGCACCCGCTTGACGAAATAGCTGGCGGGCACAGGGCCCTGGGCCGTGGGAATCTTCATGTTCTCGAAGGCCGCCACGTTGCGGCCCTCGGGGGCGAAGCGCACCCGGATGTCCAGTTCGTCCTCGGCGTCGTCGGGGCGGAAGCGGCCCACCAGCACGCCGCCGGTGGTGTACTGGATCGCCTGGCCGACGCTGAGCACATCGACGCCGTAGCGGCCGGCCGCCTCGCGGTCGACCGTGAGGTTCCACTCGATGCCGGGCGAGGTGCGGTTGTCCTCCAGCTCGATGAGCTGGCGGTCGGTGGCGAGCCTGGCCTTGATCATGTCGGCGGTCTTGTTCAGCTCGACAGGGTTGTTGCCGCGCAGTTCGACCTGGATGTCCTTGCCGGTGGGCGGGCCGCCCTGGGGCTCGCGGACCTCAGTCTGCATGCCGGGAATGTCGGCGACGCGTTTGCGGATCTCGTTGGCGATGTCCTTGCCGCGCAGGCCAAGTTCCTTGCGCTCCTCGTACTCCGAGAAGTCCAGGGAGATGCGGCCGATGGTGTCGTTGGGGGGGCCGTTGGGACCGCCGCCGCCGGTGGCGCCGGTGCGGACATAGACCGAGTCCACGCCCTTGACCCCGGTGAGGCGGCGCTCGACCTGGGCCACCAGGACGTCCTGGGCCTCAGGCGACATGTTGCCCCGCGCCTTGACGAAGACGTTCACGAACTCGGGGTCCTGGTCGAGGAAGAACTCGGTACGGTGCGGGGTGTTGGCGAACCACATGAAGATGCCGACGATGATCGCCAGGGTCGCGCCCATGACCCGGAAGGGGTGTTGGCCCAGATAGCTGATGTTGCGGGCGTACCAGCCCATGAAGCCGGTCATCTCGCGCGGGTCGCCGCGCTCGGATTTCTCGATCTCGGCCAGGTGCTCGGCGTCCACCGCGGCCTTGCGGGCGACGATGGACCCCAGGGCCGGGGTGAAGATCAGGGCCACGAAGATCGAGGCGCCCAGGACGAAGAACAGGGTCAGCGGCAGGAAGCTCATGAACTTCCCGGGGATCGAGTTCCAGAACATGAACGGCAGGAAGGCGCAGAGCGTCGTCAGGGTGCCGTTCAGCACCGGCCAGAACATGCGCGCCCCCGCGGCCGCGAAGGCCTCGCCCTTGGCCATGCCCTCGGCCATCTTCCGGTCGGCGTATTCCACCACCACGATGCCGCCGTCCACCAGGATCCCGACCGCCAGCACCAGGCCGAACATCACCATCTGGTTGAGGGTGATGTTCAGGGCGTTGAGCATCAGGAAGGCGATCATGAAACAGGCGGGAATGGCCAGGCCCACCATCAGCCCCTGACGGATGCCCAGGCTGGCCACGATGATCATCATCACCAGCAGGGTGGCCGACATCAGGCCGCTCTCCAGCACCACCAGGGTGCGGCCGATGAAGTCGCTCTCGTCGAAGATGTACGAGACCTTGACCGTCTCGGGCCAGCGCTTCTGTTCCTCGGCCACCACGGCCCGGACGTTCTTCACTGTCTCCAGGACGTTGGCGCCCGAGCGCTTGGAGACGTCGAGGGAATAGGCCGGCTGACCGTTGAAGCGGCTGATGAAGGCGGCTTCCTTGAAGGTTCGCCGCACGTCGCCGATGTCGCCGATGGTGATCAGCCGGTCGCCGTTCTTCTTGATCGGCAGGGACAGGATGTCGGCGGGCTTCTCCACCACGCCCGGCACCTTGACCGCGAACTTGCCCGCGCCCGAGCGCAGGTCGCCGGCGGGCACCAGCTGGTTGTTGCGGGCGATGACCTGGGAGATCTCGCCGGTGGTGACGTTGTAGGCCTCCATCCGCATGGGATCGATGGTGACCTCGAGGAACTCCTCGCGGCCGCCGCTCAGGCTGGCCTCCAGCACCCCGGGCGAGCCCTCCAGGCGGTCCTGCAGGTCGCGGGCGATGCGCACCAGCTCGCGCTCGGGGGCGGCGCCCGAGAGCACGATGCCGATGACGGGGTCGCCGGAGAAGTTGGCTTCCTCGATGATCGGTTCCTCGGCGTCAGGCGGGAACCTGCCGCGCGCCAGGTCGACCTTGGCCCGGACGTCCTCCAGGACCTTGTCCTTGTTGAAGTCGGCCTCGAACTCGAGGTTGACGATCGCCATGCCCTGACGGGCGACGGCGTTCATCTGCTTGATGCCCTCGATGCTCTGGAGCTCAGTCTCCATGGGCTTGACCAGGAGCCGCTCGGCGTCCTCGGGGCTGACCCCCGGATAGGGCACCACCACCGACACGAACGGGATGGTGATGTCGGGATTGGATTCCCGGGGCATGCCGATATAGGCCATGAATCCGAAGATGCTGGCGATCAGGGTGACGCCCAGCACGACCTTGCGCCGCTTAATCGCGCCGTCGATCAAGGGTCCGATCATCGTCTCTGTCTCCAGGGGCGCCGGCGCTTAACGCGCCGCGGCGACCCGAACCTTCTGACCTTCGGCCACGTAGGACTGGCCGACGGTGATGACGCGCACGGGACCTACGAGGCCGGCCACCCAGACGCCGGCGGCGTTCTCCTCGATCACCGTGACCGGGGCGAACGCCACCTGGTTGGTGGGCAGCACATAGCGCACACCCTGGCGGCCGGCCGAGTCCAGCACCAGGGACGAGACCGGCACCTGGTGGGCCGGGCCTGAGCCCGCGGAGATCTTGACGGTGGCCGAGAGGCCGGAGCGCACGCTCATGTTCGGGTTCGCCACGGCCACCTCCGCGCGATAGGTGCGGGTCTGCGGGTCAGCGTCGCGCGACAGATAGCGGACGCGGCCGTTCAGGCGCTCACCCGACAGGAGGACGGCGGTGGCCGGCGCGCCGACGCGCAGCTTGCCGGCTTCGCTTTCCGGCAGGTCGCCGACGACCAGCAGCGGGTTCAGTTCGATCATGGTCCCGCAGGGCTGGCCCGGCGAGAGGTAGGCGCCGATCTCGGCGTCGCGCTTGTCGAAGACGCCGGAGAAGGGCGCGCGGATGTTCATCTGCTCGACGCCGATCTCGGCCTGGCGCACCAGGGCCGCGGCGTTGTCGAGGTTGGCCTGGTCCTGCAGGACCTGGGTCTGGGAACGGAAGCCCTTCTTGGCCAGCTCCACCGAGGCCTGCTGGCTGAGCTGGCGCGAGCGCAGATTGGCGCGGGCCTGGTCGAGGCTGGCCTGGCGGGCGTCGATGTTCAGACGGCAGAGGACCGCGCCCTTGGCGACGAAGCTGCCCTCGGTGGCGGGGGTGGAGGCCACGGTGCCGGCCGACTCCGACTTCACCACCACGGTGCGCGCGGACTCCGTGCGGCCGCGGATGACCACTTCGTAGCCGTGCTGACTCTCAGGAGCCAGGACAACCTGGACGGACGGCAGGGCCTGGGCGGTCCCGGTCTTGGCCTCGGCGCCCGCCTTCTTGTCACCGCCGCCGAAGATCGTGCCGATGATGAAATAGAGCGCGACAAGGAGCCCGATGCCGGCCGCAAACAGGTAAGAAGATTTAACGCGCATACAGCCGTGTCCCCGAGCGCAGCAGTCGTTTGGCGACCGCTCATGAATCGGTCGCTCACCCCAGTCCTACGTAGATAGGTTGCAGCGGCTTTTGATGCCACCGTTCTGCCAGCGCAAATGAAATCGCGGACAGGATGTTGTAAGGGCGCATATTGTGCCCGCGAAGACGCAGGATCGCGGCACGACCTTGCCCCTTTGGGACAGGCTGCGCCAGCGCCTACCCTGGATTGAATCAGAGAGAACCGTCCGATGAAGTACCTCCACACCATGGTCCGCGTCGCCGACCTCGATGCGTCGCTGGCCTTCTATTGCGACAGCCTGGGCCTGAAGGAGGTCAGCCGCGTGGAGAACAAGGGGGGCCGGTTCACCCTGGTCTTCCTGTGCGCCCCGGGGGACGAGGAGGCGGCCAGGAGCGCGCGCGCGCCCACCGTCGAGCTGACCTACAACTGGGACCCCGAGGACTATCAGGGCGGCCGCAATTTCGGGCACCTGGCCTATGCCGTCGACGACATCTACGAGACCTGCGCCCGGCTGCAGGCCGGTGGGGTGACCATCAACCGGCCGCCGCGTGACGGCCACATGGCCTTTGTCCGCTCGCCGGACGGCATCTCGGTGGAGCTGCTGCAGGCGGGAGCGGCCAAGGCGCCGGCCGAACCCTGGGCCTCCATGCCCAACGTCGGCGCCTGGTGATGGGAGAGCGGCTCGCGGGGCGGACGGCCCTGGTCACTGGCGCGGCCGGCGGCATCGGCCTGGCCTGCGCCGAGGCCTTCGCCGCCGAGGGCTGCGACCTGGCCCTCATCGACATCGACGAGAAGCGTCTGGCGGCCGCCGCCAGAGACCTTGCCAAGCGCTCGGGCCGGACGGTTCACGCCGTGCCCTGCGACGTGTCCGACGCCGCTCTGGCGCAGAAGGCGGTGATCCGGTCGGCGGCCCTGCTGAGCCGCATCGACATCCTGGTCAACAACGCCGGCATCCTGGCGGCCGGCGACATCCTGGACTGCGAGCTGGAGGACTTCGACCGGGTAATGGCGGTGAACCTGCGCGCGCCCTTCGTGATCGGCCAGACCGTGGCGCGGCATATGGTCGATGCGAAGATCAAGGGCTCGATCATCAACATGTCCTCGGTCAACGCTGTCCTCGCGATCCCCAACCAGCTCGCCTATGTGACCTCCAAGGGCGGCATCTCGCAGCTCACCAAGTCCATGGCGCTCGCCCTGGCGCCGCACGGCGTCCGGGTCAACGCCATCGGTCCGGGCACCATCTCCACCGACATCCTCAAGGGCGTGATGGAGAACGACGACGCGCGCCGCAGGGCGCTGGCGCGCACGCCCCTGAAGCGGTTCGGCGAGCCGTCCGAGGTCGGCAGCGTCGCAGTGTTCCTGGCCAGTGAGGACGCGTCCTACATGACGGGCCAGACACTCTATCCGGACGGCGGTCGCCTGGCGCTGAACTATACGGTGGCGGTGGATTGACCCGGGGCCGGGGCGGCCTATGTCAGTCAGCCACCCCTCGCCGCCGGAGCTTCCCATGACCGCCCAGACCTTCCTGAAGCTCAATGACGACCGGCTGATGCCCCAGGTGGGCCTGGGGGTCTGGCAGAGCCCGGCCGACACCACCGCCGACACGGTCGCCACGGCCATCGAGGCGGGCTACCTGGCCATCGACACGGCCTCGGCCTACCGCAACGAGGCCGGGGTGGGGGAGGGCGTCAAGCGTTCGGGCGTCGCCCGCGACAAGCTCTTCATCACCACCAAGCTCTGGAACGAGAACCAGGGCTATGACGCGGCCCTGGCGGCCTTCGACAAGAGCCTGGAGCGCCTCGGCCTGGACTATGTCGACCTCTACCTGATCCATTGGCCGGCCCCGACCCAGGACCTCTATCTCGACAGCTGGAAGGCGCTCGTGCGCCTGCGGGAGGAGGGCCGGGCGAAGTCCGTCGGCGTCTCCAACTTCAAAATTCCGCACCTGGAACGCATCATCGGTGAGACCGGCGTGACCCCGGCCGCCAACCAGATCGAACTGCATCCGCGTTTCCAGCAGCCGGAGCTGCGCGCCTTCCATGCCGAGACGGGGATCATCACCACCTCCTGGAGCCCGCTGGGTCAGGGCAAGCTGCTGGAGGATCCGGTGATCGCGGGAATCGCCGCCAAGCACGGCAAGACCCCGGCCCAGGTGATCATCCGCTGGCACGTGGACCTTGGCCTCACGGTCATTCCGAAGTCCGTGACCCCGGCGCGGATCGTGTCGAACCTCGACGTCTTCGGTTTTTCCCTGGACTCCGCTGATCTCGCGGCCATCGAGGCCCTGCACGCGCCCGACGGTCGGATCGGGCCCGACCCCGCCAAGTTCGGCTAGGCGCGTCGCGGTCGGGCCCTTCGGGGGGGCCGCCTCACCTCTTTGTCTGGGCGAGCTTCAACGGCCGAGTCGGCATACTCAGACCTAAGTCCGGCCCTCAGCGTTAAAGGATGGGTGCGGATCGCCGCATACGGAGTTTGGCTTGAAGCGTCCCGGATCGCGCAAGACCGTCACCGCCGCCAACCTGGCCGACCTTGGCGCCGAGCGGCTGGCTGAAATTCTGTTGGAGGTGGCCGAGGCCCAGCCCACCATCAAGCGCCGGCTGCGCATGGAGCTCGCCGGCGAGGTCGGGCCGGAGGACCTGGCCACCGAGATCGCCAAACGACTGACGGCCATCGAGACCCGGCGCTCGCGGGTGCACTGGCGAAAGTACAAGGAGTTCGTCCGCGACCTGTCTCTGCAGCGGGCGATGATCACCGGCAAGATGGCCGAGAAGAAGCCGGCCCTGGCCCTGGAATTCCTCTGGCGTTTCCTCGACATGGCCGAGGGCGTGCTGCGCCTGACCAAGGACGAGAAGGGCGAGGTGGAGGCGGTGTTCCTGGCCGCCGTCGAGGACCTCGGGCCTATCGCGGTCAGCGCCAGGGGTTCTACGACGGCCCTGGCCGAGCGCGCCTTCCAGGCCCTGGAGACCGACGAGGACGAGATCTTCGTGCGGCTGGTGGAGATCATCCTGCCGGCCCTCGACGCCGAGGGGATCGCGCGGCTGCGGCAGCTGCTGGAGGCCGCCATCGCCCAACGCGGCCGCCCCAAGCCGGCCCTGCGGACCGCCGTCCAGACCCTGGCCGACGCCCAGGGCGACGTGGACGGCTTCATCGCCACCATCACCGCCAGCGAGGCCCTGCAGCCCTGGACCGGCGCCCAGATCGCCAGCCGGCTGACCGCCGCCGGCCGTGCGCCCGAGGCCCTGGCGGCCCTCAAGCGCTCGGCGCCGCCCGCCTTCGCCGATGTGGCCCGCTCCCAGGCCCGTGTGGTGGCCTCCGCGCCCAGCCTGAAGGCGTGGGAGGACGCCTATCTCGACGCCCTGGAGGCCGACGGCCAGGCCCAGGTCGCCCAGGCCGTGCGCTGGACCGCCTTCGAGCAGCGGCTCTCAGCCGACCGCCTGCGGGCCTATCTCAAGCGCCTGCCCGACTTCGACGACGTGGTGGCCGAGGACAAGGCCATGGCCTTCGTCGCGACCTTCAAGAGCTTCCCCGCCGCCCTGCGCTTCCTCCTGGCCTGGCCGGCGGCGAGTCAGGCCGCCGCCCTGGTCCTGGCCCGCAGCGAAGAGATCGACGGCGACGACTACGAGGGGGTGGAGGCCGCGGCCCTGGCCCTGGAGGGTCGCTATCCCCTGGCCGCCTCTCTGCTCTACCGGGCCATGATCACCCGGTCCCTGAGGTTCAACCGCCGCGACCGCTTCGCCGACGCCGAGCGCTGGATCGCCGACCTGGGTGCGCTGGCGCCCCAGATCGCGGAGTTCGGTGAATTCGAGACCCATTCCGACTTTGTGGGTCGGATGGGACGCCATCCACAGGCGTGACGCCTCAGGCGGCCGCATACGCCCGGATCGGGCCTTGCGGCGCGCGGGTTCGTGGCGCAGAGACGCGCCATGGCGATGCAGAAACGACGGATTGATCGCGCTCAGCGGTTTCGGGCGCGGCGGGTCTGGTGGGAACGCCACGGCTCCTTCGCGCGAGGCCTGCTCACCGGGACCCTCCTGACCCTGCTGGCTGTCTGGCTTACCAAGATCGCGATGGCGACCTTCTAGCTCAGCGCGCGCCCGCGCGGGGCGTGTTGTATTCCAGGCCCAGCATCGCCAGGCGCGCCGTCGCCGGACCGTAGCGCTTGCCTATGGCCGCAAGGCTTCCATCGATCTCCGCGGCGGGCGTCGGGTGCGCCGCCAGGACGTGGCGTCCCGCCCTGGGCTCGGCGTCGGGCAGGATGGCCAGGCCGCGGCGCGAACGCACGGCGGCCTGGCCGGGCCGGGTGGTCACCACCCTGGTGCGGAAGGTGCGCGACCAGGTGTCGGTGCGCAGGGCCAGGGCCACCTCGTCTGTCCCGTTGGCGACCGGGGCTTCCACCGTCTCATGGGCCCAGAAGGCCGCAAGGGTCCAGAGGCCGTGGCCATAGTCAGCGGTGGTGACCTGGAAGTCGGCGGTGCGGTGGGCTGGCCCCCATTCCGCGACCCCGACCCGGTCGGCCGTGGCTCTGGCGGTCGGACGGCCGGCGATGGCCTCAACCAGGGCCAGGGTGGCCGGGATCGAGGCTGTCACCCCCGTGGTGGAGATGATCGGCCCGTCCTGCACATAGCGGCGATCGCGGACCCAGGTGGTGTCGGGATAGGCCTTGGCCAGCCCTTTGAGCGCCGACCAGTGGGTGGTCGCCCGGCGGCCTTCCAGCAGGCCGGCATGGGCCAGCACCCGGGCGCCTTCGCAGATGGAGACGATGACGGCCCCCTTGGCGGCCTGAGCCCTTAGCCAGGCGGCCAGTTCGGGGCTCTTGGGCTTCATCTGGGCGGGCACGATGATGATGTCGGCGCCAGCGGGCTCCGCCCGGTCGAACGCGCCCGTGGTCTGGTCGGCCAGGATCTTCAGGCTGGGCATCAGCTGGATGGGACCGGCGGCGGTGGCGACGCTGCGCACCTCGGCGACCCCGGACTCCTTCAGGACGCCGTAGGGGACGGCGAAGTCGGTGGTCTCGGCGCCGGCGTTGTCGGCCAGGACCACCACCAGCGGCCTGGCCCGACCCGCCTTGGGAGCGGGAAGGGTCAGGCCGTCAGGCTGGACAAGCGCCACGCTCGACCCGACCGCCGCGAAGGGCGCCACGGGCGTCAGGAAGGCGAGGGTCGCGGCGGTGGCCGCGGCGGCAAGGGCGAGGGTGCGCATGTCAGGCTTCAGCGGTCTTCGGTGCAGGCCGGCGCGCTGGCTTGGGCCGGCGCGTTGCAGGCGCAGCTTTCACCGCAGGCGCAGGCGGGACCGCAGGCGCAGGGCTGGCAGGTGCAGCTGTCGTTGGAGCAGGGGTTCGTCATGGGAGATGTCCTTCATCAGGGTTGTTGATGAGCGGACCCTAGGCGTCGAAAACGCTGGCGGAAATGTCATTGATGCCGCATATTACGCCATGACCTCGAAAAACTCCACGCCCAGAAACATCGTCCTGATCGGCTACGACGGGGCCCAGTCCCTTGATCTCGTTGGTCCGCTGGAAGTGTTCGCCATGGCCAACCGCTATGCCGGCGCCCAGGCCTACAACATCATCCTGGCGTCCCTGGAGGGCGGGACCATCACCTGCAATTCCGGTCTTCGCTTGGCTGACTTCACGCCGATCGCCGACCTGCCCGCCGGACTGGACACCGTCCTGGTGGCCGGTGGCGATGAGACCGGCCTGCTCTCCATGCGCGGCAGCGGGCTTACAGAGTGGCTGCAAGCCCGGCGCGACAAGATCCGTCGGATCGGCAGCGTGTGCTCCGGCGCCTTCGTGCTGGCCGAGGCGGGCCTGCTGGACGGCCGGCGCGCCACCACCCACTGGGACTCCTGCAACGAGATGCGCAGCTTCCGCCCCCAGGTGCGGCTGGAGCCGGACGCCATCTTCGTGGCCGACCCGCCCTTCTACACCTCCGCCGGGGTGACCGCCGGGATCGACCTGTGCCTGGCCTTCGTGGAGGCCGACCTGGGGGCCGAGGTCGCCCTGGCCGTGGCGCGGAACCTGGTGCTCTTCATGCGCCGTCCGGGCGGCCAGACCCAGTTCAGCGCCGGCCTGGGGGTGCAGGCCGCCGCGACGCCGCGCCTGCGAACCCTGATCGCCGAGATCACCGCTGATCCCTCCGGCGACCTCAGCCTGCCGGAACTGGCCCGTCGCGCGGGCATGACCGAACGCACCTTCTCCCGCGTCTTCCAGAAGGAGACGGCGACCACGCCGGCCGCCTTCGTGGAGCTCGCCCGCGTCGACCGGGCCAAGGCCCTGCTGGAAACCTCGGACTGGCCCCTGGCGCGGGTGGGGGAGCGCTCAGGCTTCGGCAGCCTGGACGGCCTGCACCGGGCCTTTCAGAAGCGCGTGGGGATAACCCCGGGGGAATATCGCCAGCGGTTCGGGCGGGTGGCGGCCTAACGCCCCTTCCGCAGCATCGCCAGGGCCTCGGCCACCAGCGCCAGAGCCGCGCCGGCGGCCAGCCAGGCGGCGACAGGCTTGTCAGCCTGCTCGGCGACATAGACCGCGATCAGGCCCCAGGCGATGGGCGCGAGATAGACCGGCGAGCGGAGCCGCCAGCCGACGAAGCCGCCCACGGTCAGGACCACGGTGATGCCGATCATCGCCCAGGTGAGGTCGGGGCCAATGATTCCCTCGGCCGTCAGGACGGTCAGGATGTTGATGGCCGAGGCGATGGTCAGCCAGCCGGCCAGCAGGGAAAGCGGCCAGACGATCAACAGCTTGTCGCGGGTCGGAGGCTGCGGCGCGGCGGCTCGGGCGCGCATGAGGCCCCAGATCAGGGTCGCAGCCGAGACCACGATGATCGCCACGCTCAGCCACTGGGCATTGAAGGCCGACGCGAGGATCCAGGCGCCGCAGCCGGCGATGGCCACCGCCGAGGGCCAGGCCAGGGCTTGCAGGGTCGGGCTCTCGGGCGCGACGGAGACCTGGTAGAGGGCGTAGACCGCCAGGCCCAGATAGATGAGGCCCCAGATGGAGAAGGCGTAGCCCGCGGCCCGTAGGGTCTGGTTTCCCTGTCCGGCGAACTCGGCGGCCGAGAGCCCGATGTCCTGGGTCGCCTGGACGGCCGGTATCGCGATCGCGACCCCCACGGCCAGCAGCACCATGAGGCTTCGTCCGAGGGGGCGTTCAGTCATGTCATGGCTCCGCTTGAACCCTTGGGGGTGAGGAAAGGCGGGGGCCCGGCTCTCCGCCCGCTTCCCGATCTAGCACGAAGGCGGTGATCGCAGGGCATCGCGATCGGGGAGCGCGGCGCGACGGTTTGGGTTCCATCGGCGGCCGCAAGCTTCACCTTGGCCTTGGGCCGGGACGGGCGATGTGATCTTCTCCCTCCGCCAGTTTCGGCGCGCCGGGCCAGGGGATTTGATGCGTCCATCCATGATGACCTTGATTGATCCGGGGACGGGCCGCCTGCTGGCCCAGGCCATCGCCGACCTGGAGGCTGACCGCCTGGTTCAGGCCGAGCAGGGCCTGCGCCGGGTTCTCCTGGCCGCGCCGAAGTCCTCCGAAGCTCGCCACCGCCTAGGTCAGTTGCTCTATCGAACCGGGCGCTACTCCCAGGCCGAGGCCGAACTGCGCCGCGCCCTGGCGATCGCGCCGACCCCTGAGACGCGGCTGGGCCTCGGCCTGACGTTGATGGCCCAGGGCCAGTATCCGGAGGGCTGGGCTCTCTATGGCGCTCGTCACGAGATCGCGGCGAAGGGCCTGCCGAGACCGCAGGACTTTCCGCATCCCGAATGGCGTGGTGAGGACCTCAACGGCAAACACATCGTGATCTTCCCGGAGCAGGGCTTCGGCGATCAGATCCAGTTCGCCCGCTTCACGCCCCAGCTCCAGGCGCTCGGCGCCGACGTCACCCTGCTGTGCCGGCCCACCTTGGAGCGGCTGTTCGCCCACAGCTTCCCGGACGCCCGGGTCCTGGCCGCGGCGGGGGCGGTGGAGTTTCCCGATCCTGACTACTGGGTCATGGCGGGCGGCCTGCCGGCGCCGCTCGGGACCACGCTCGAGACCCTGCCGGCGCAACCCTATCTCACCACGCCTTCCACCTGGCCGACCCTGCCGCCGGGTCTGAAGATCGGCCTGGCCACCCGGGGCAGCCCCACCAACGGCAATGACCGCCACCGGTCGCTGACGCCGGAACAGGCCGCCGAACTCACCGCCGTTCTGCCGGGCCAGGTGATCGACCTGGACCCCGTCGTGAGCGGGGCGCGGGACTTCGCCGACACCGCGGCCCTGATCGCCCAACTCGATCTGGTGGTGACGGTCGACTCCTCCATGGCCCACCTGGCCGGGGGCATGGGCAAGCCGTGCTGGGTGATGCTGTCGGTCCTGGGGGTCGACTGGCGTTGGCTGGACCGGGCCACGGACAGCCCCTGGTATCCGAGCGTGCGCCTGTACCGCCAGGGGGCCGACCATGCCTGGGGACCGGTGATCGCCGCGATCGGCGCGGACCTGGCGCGGGGGGAGATCGGCGGGGGGAGATAGGGTGAGGGCCGCACCTTGGATGGGCGGCGGTTCCAACTGGCTCCCGGAGCAGGACTCGAACCTGCGACAAGTCGGTTAACAGCCGACTGCTCTACCAGCTGAGCTATCCGGGATCACCGTTGGAGGCGGGCGTATACGATGGCCCGCGCGTCGGTGCAAGTCGATCTGAGCGCTCTTTCAGTACCCCGCGGTTTTGCCGTTCGGCTGGCCGTCGATGATCTGGTCGAGGTACTCGCTCAGGCCGTAGCCCACGAGGTCGCCGCAACGGTATTGCGTCATGCCCTCGGTGATGCGGGTCTGCAGCTCCTGGCCGTCCGGCGTGGTGCGGCGGTTGCGCAGGGGGATGAGGGACATGACCTTGCCCGTCACCTCATAGCTCTTGCCGCCCTCGGTCTTCACCTTGGCGCGCAGGGCGGTCTGGTAGCCGCGCTCGTCCCAGTCTGAGTCGATCACGCACTCGGAAATCAGGTCATAGGCCCCGTCGGCGAACACCATGCCGCCCTGGCGGGCGCCGCCCTTGCCGTCGCCGATCACCGACAGCATCATCCCGAAGTCGCGGCCGAAGTTCATCGGGCACCAGCGATACCAGTCGATGGCCTGCCAGTGGCGCGGGCCCCAGGACTTGTCGCGCAGGCCGTAGCCCTGGATCTCGAAGCGCTCGTCGCCGATGGTGAAGGCGCCCTTGGCCGAGCAGTGCTGTTCGTAATGGGCCTTGGCGAAGGACTTTTCCGGATCGATCTCGATCGGGACCCCGTCCTCGCGCACCGTCTCGCCGCCGTACATCGGCGAGACGCCCTCGTAGTCGAGGCTGATGGTGCAGGGGAGGGAGGGATTGTCGCGGAACGCCTTTTTCGGGTCCGCCATCTCGTGGGGCCGCTCGAGAATCAGCGCCTTGCCCGAATAGGTCACCCGCAGGTGCTTGAAGGGCTCGATCACCTCGACCTTGAGCCCCCCGGCGTTCATCTCCGAATTGTCGCTGATGGCGGGCCGGGCGAACATGAAGCCCACCCGCCCGTCGGGCAGGTAGAGGCAGATGGTCATCTCGGCATAGTGCTCATTGGCGCGGTTGCCGATGCGGAACCAGCCGCCGGTCTTCGATCTAGGATCGAAGACATTGAAGTACATGCTTTCGTTGTAGTTTTTCACGTCACCCGGATCGTGGGTGAACTCGTCCTGGGGTTCCAGACGGGTCTTGAATCCGGTCGGGGCCTTGGCCATGGCGCATCCTCCACACACGATTTTGGGAGGAGCCTGCGCGCCTTGACGCCGGGGCCGCCAAGCCAATCCGCCGGTCGGCCAAAAAAAGAGCCCGGCCGAGGCCGGGCTGTGAAGTGGTGATGGTGGGGTGTCTTCAAGGAAGACCAGCAGAGACTCCGCCCTTATGGTTAATCAGGTCTTAACCGTCGGCGCGCGCGACGCCCTCGACGGAGAGGCAAGGGGTCGGCTAACTCAGGGCCGGTCTCAGGCGGAATCGCGATGCGCATTCATTTCACGGGCATAGCTGGGGCAGGCATGAGCGCGGTGGCGCTGATGATGCGCGACGCGGGCCACGAGGTCTCCGGCTCGGACGAGGACGTCTTCCCGCCGATGTCCACCTATGTGGCCGGGCTGGGCTTCCCGGTGACCTACCGCTTCGATGCCGCCAACCTCCCGAAGGATCTCGACGTCCTGGTGCTGGGGACCAGCGCCAAGCTGGGGGGCGACGACAATGTGGAGGTGGCCGCCGCCCGAGCCCGCGGCGCCCGCATCACCACCTTCGCCGAACTGGTGGGGGAGACCACCAGTCGCCGCGAGAACATCGTGGTGGCGGGCTCCTTCGGGAAGTCCACCTGCTCGGCCCTGATGGCCCACATCCTGCGAGAGGCCGGCCACGATTCCGGCTGGATGATCGGCGCGATCTCGCCCTCCCTGCCGGCCACAGGCCACTGGGGGACCCGCCACGAGATCGTGCTGGAGGGGGATGAGTACATCGTCGGCAATGGCGACGGGCGCTCGAAGTTCGACCTCTACCACCCGGCCCACCTGCTGCTGACCTCCCTGGTCCACGACCACGTCAACGTCTTCCCGACCTTCCGCGAGTACGAGGCGCCGTTCATCCGGCTGATGCACGACCTGCCCAAGGGCGGGCTGATGGTGGCCCGCGACCACTCGGCCATCCACAAGATCGCCGCCGAAACCCAGGCCCACACGGTCTGGTACGACACGGTTCCCTGCGACGGCTGGTTCAGCGACGACGTGGCCTATGGCGAAACCACGACCTTCACGCTGGTCCACCGGGACGGCGAGCGCCTGCCGCTGAGCACAACCCTGTTGGGCGCGCACAACATCGAGAACATCGTCGGCGTCAGCGCCTTCCTGCGGGAGCGCCACCTGGTCAGCGAGGCGGACCTGATCAAGGGCGTCGCCAGTTTCGACGGCATCCGCCGCCGCCTGGACCGGTTGACCCGAACCTCCAGGGTTCCGCTGATCGAGGGCTTCGGCTCGTCCTATGAGAAGGCGCGCTCGGCCATCGACGCCCTGCAGCTGCACTATCCGGACCGCCCGCTGATCGTGGTGTTCGAGCCCCACACCTTCTCCTGGCGCAGCAAGGACGCCCTGGCCTGGTACGACACGGTGTTCTCTGGGGTCTCCCGCGTGCTGATCATCCCGCCGCCGGGACACGGCGCCGAGACCCACCACCAGTCGACCCACGCCGAGATCCTGGAGCGCGTCTATGCGGCGGGCGTCAGGGTCGAGGGGCCTACCAGCGCCCAGGCGGTGATCGAGCAGCTGTCGCACCTGAAGGGCGACGAGATCGTGCTGCTGCTGTCCTCCGGCCCCCTGCTGGGCCTGCCCGACAGCCTGCCGGCGGTGATGGACCGCCTCTACGGATGAGGACCGTCATGCGCCCGCCGATGATCGCCCTGGTCGCCGCGCTCAGCCTGGCCGCCTGTCAGAAGCCCGCGCCGGTCCCGCCGCCCCCACCGGCCGTCACGCCCTTGACCGACGCCGAACAGAACGCCGCCCGCGAGGCCTTGCTGGCGCACGAGGGCGACTGCGCGGCGCCCGCGCCCTTCGACCGCAACAGCCGCCGGCTGCTGGTGGAGGCGCCGCAGGCCTTCGTGGTCTCACCCGCGGGCTTCCCCGGCCCGGTGGTGATCGGCGGCGCCACCGGCGCGACGGTGTTCCGCAAGACCGGCGGGGGCTGGGCCGGCTACATGATCGACCCGATTTCGCAGGTCCAGGCCGTGCGCTACGGCCCGGCGGGCCTCTACCTGATCACCAAGGTCACCCGCGAAGGCGGCGGGCCGCTGGGGATCGCCCTGCTGCCCACCGGCGGCGGCGCCCTGGTCTGCGTCGGGCTTTCGTCCCCGGAGGAACTGAACGCCCCGGCCGAGCATCCGGAATTCGTCAGCCTGTCGATCAGCCGGGCGGGCAAGGGCTCCCTGGTGGCCAAGGCCGAGTGGGAGGACAGGGCCCCGCTGTGGTTCCGCTATGACACCACCGACGGAGGCGCCACCTGGACCGGCGCCAGGACCATCGCCGGCCCGGAAGGAACCGACCTGACGGCGCCGGACCAGACCAAGGTCCCAGCCCCCCTGGCCCGCGAAATCGCCGGCGCCTGATGTTCTTCCTGGAGAGCCCCGCCGACGAGGTGTCTCCGGGCCATCGGAACGCCATCGTCACCGTCCTGGTGGGGCAGGCCTATGTCGAGACCTGGCGGGTCATGTGCGAGGCCAATTGGCGGGCCTATGCTGAGCGCTGGGGCTTTGACCTGATCGTCATCGCCCACCTGCCCGACGCCTCGCCGCGCGGGCGTGGCCGGTCGCCGGCCTGGCAGAAGCTGCTGGTGCTGGATCAGCCCTGGTCGGGCGTCTATGAGCGGATCGTCTGGATCGACGCCGACATCGTCATCGCCGCCCACGCCCCCGACATCCTGCGCGAGGTTCCCGATCCGGCGAAGGTCGGCGCGTCCCTCTCGGGCGCCCAGTTCTCCGAGGCCGAGAAGCACATCTATTTCGAACGCCTGCATAATCTGGTGGTGGAGCCGCAGCTGGCCCCCCTGGCCTGGCGCTTCACCGAGGAGAACGGCTTCTCGGAGTCCGAGATCGACGGGGAGGGGGCCCCGATGCTCAACACCGGGGTGCTGGTGATGAGCCCCCAGCATCACAACGGCCTGCTGCTGGAGATCTACGCCTCGGAGTCGGCCTCACGCCTCTACGAGCAGCCGCTGCTGTCGCGGGAGATCCACCGGGCGGGCCTGCTGGTCCCCATCACCCCGCGCTTCAACTGGGTGATCCACGAGCGCCGCATCCTGGACTTCGCCGAGATCGAGACTGTCGAGCATCCGGAGGTGTGGCGGTTGATAAACCACCTGAGGAACGAGCTCTCCAAGGCCTACTTCCTGCATTTCGCCGGCAGCATGAGCATCATGCAGCACCTCGCCCATCTCAGTCAGGAGACGGGCGAGCCCTGGTGGAAGGCTCAGAGGCCGGCCTCGGCATAGGCCTTCTTCTTGGGCCCCATGAAGCCGAACAGGAAGGCGGCGACCTTGCGGATTTGGATCTCCTCGGCGCCCTCGGTGATCCGGTAGCGGCGGTGGTGGCGGTAGATATGCTCGAAGGGCTTGTGCCGCGAATAGCCGATGCCGCCGTGCACCTGCATGGCGCGGTCGGCGGCCTCGCAGACCAGGCGGTTGGCCCAGTAGTTACACATCGACACCTTGTCGGAGATCTGCCGCTCGATCTCCTTGTGCTCCATGTGGTCCATGTCCCAGGCGGTCTTGCGGATCAGCCAGCGCAGCATCTCGCACTGGGTGGCCAGCTCCACCAGCGGCCACTGGATGGCCTGGTTGTCGGCGAGCGGCTTGCCGAAGGGCTTGCGGGCCCGGGCATACTTGACGCTCTCCTCGATGCAGTAGACCGCCGCGCCGAGGGATGAGGCGGCTTGGCGGATGCGGTTCTGGTGCACGAAGCTCTGGCCCAACCCCAGGCCTCGGTCCACCTGGCCCCAGTAGCTGTCCTCCGGAATCCAGACGTCGGTGAAGCTGACCCGCGGATGGTCGGTGGGCATGTTGAAGGTCCAGAGGTACTCCTCGATCTTCACGCCTGGCGTGTCGGCCGGGACGATAAAGCAGGTGATGCCGGTGGCGTCGCCGTCCTTGCCGCTGGTGCGGGCGAAGACCATGACGTGGGTCGCCACGTGCATCCCCGTCGTCCACATCTTTTCGCCCTGGATCAGCCAGCCGGGCTGGCCGTCCTTGTCCTGGCGCACGGCGGTGGTGTCCATCCAGGTGGCGTCGGAGCCATGCTCCGGCTCGGTCAGGCCGAACCCCGTGCGCATCTTGCCGGCCAGCAGGTTTTCGCCGTCGCGCTCGTACTGGGCGTTGGTGGCGAACTCCTTGAACATCAGGATGAAGGGGTTGTTGCCGACGATGGAGTGCTCGTTCTGCAGGTCGTTGTGCAGGCCCAGGCCCTTGGCGGCCAGGTGCTCGCGGATCACCGCCATGTCGAGGTTGGAACCGCCCTTGCCCCCCAGCTCCTGGGGCCAGGCGTAGCGCAGGTGCCCGGCCTCGTCGGCCAGCCGGCGGGCCTGGCCCAGCAGGTCCTCCCATTCCTTCTTCGGCAGACCGCCGGCGTCCCAGTCGGTGCGCTCATATTCCCGGCGGTGATCGAAGTAGCGCATATTGTCGTCGCGCTGCTCCAGGGGCTTGATCTTGGCCTCGATGAAGCTGTCCAGCTCGGCCAGATAGGCGACGAGTTCGGGGGGCAGGTTGAAGTCCATGGCGTTTCCCTTCGGCCTGTTTTTGGAACCGGTGGCCGATCATTTTGACGATTTACAAGCCGACGCTGAGAGCCGCAGATCGTCAAGCCTGAGTCAGCTTGAGGTTCCGCCACGTCATGGAAGTCGATATTCCACAAGCGCTTGCGCGCCTGGCGCCGACCCTCGGGGGGACGGGCGTCGAGGCCGTCCAGCGCCTGTCGGGCGGGGCGAGCATGGAGACCTGGGCCTTCACCCTGACCGGTGCGAGCGATCCCCGCGAAATGATCCTGCGCCGGCGCTCGGGGCCCTTCGACGAGGCGACCGCGCGCTCCACCTCGCTCGCCACCGAGGCCGCCTTGATCTCCGCCGCCGCCAAGGTCGGGGCGCCCGTCGCGCCGCTGGTCCGGCTGTGCGAACCGGACGATGGCCTCGGGGAGGCGCACATCACCGCCCGCATCGGCGGGGAGGCCCTGGGCCGCAAGATCGTCACCGATCCGCGCTTTGAAGCGGTGCGTCCCACGCTGGCCCGCCAGTGCGGCCAGATCCTGGCCCAGATCCATTCGGCCTCAGCGGACGGCATCCCGCTGAAACGGTCGGACGCGGCGGAGGAACTGGACCGCTACGAGGAGGTCTACCGCCAGTCGGGCGCCCAGCGGCCCATCCTGGAGCTGGCCTTCCAGCACCTGAAGAAACATACGCCGCCGCCGGTGGCCGACGTCCTGCTGCATGGCGACTTCCGCAATGGCAACCTGATGATCAGCCCCGACACCGGTGTCGCGGCGGTGCTGGACTGGGAGCTCTCCCACCTGGGGGACCCGGCCGAGGATCTGGGCTGGCTGTGCGTCAATTCCTGGCGCTTCGGGCGCAGCGACAGGCCGGTGGGCGGGTTCGGCGACTATGGCGACCTGCTGGCGGGCTATGCGCAGGCGGGCGGCGCGCCGGTGGACCTCAGCCGCCTCCGCTACTGGCAGGCCCTGGGGTCGCTGAAGTGGGGCGTCATGTGTTTGATGATGTATTCCAGCTACGCCGCCGGCGCCGAGAGCTCGGTGGAGCGGCCGATGATCGGCCGCCGGGTCTCGGAGACCGAGATCGACCTCGTCAACCTGTTGGAGGCCGGCCTGTGATCACCCATCCGCGCACCGAGGAACTGGTGGAGGCCGTGGCCCGCTGGATCGACACCGTCCGCCCCGAGCTGAAACCCCGCGACGCCTTCCTGGCCCGGGTGGCGGTCAATGTGCTCGGTGTCGTGCAGCGCGAGCTGACCCTGGGTCCCGCCGCCGAGGCCGAGGCCGTGGCGCGGATGTCGGGCCTGCTGGGCCACACGGGGAGCTACGAGGATCTCACCGCTGAACTCTGCGCCAGACTGCAGGCCGGGGAGATGGACGCCGAGACGCCGGGCCTGCTGGCCGCCCTGCGCGCCAATGCCCAGGATCAGGTGGCCATCGACCAGCCCAACTATTCCTCAGCCCGATGACCCGCGATGAAGCCCTCGCGCTCGACCGCGCCGATCCGCTGGCCGCCCGCCGCGACCTGTTCGAGCTGGAAGAGGGACTGATCTATCTCGACGGCAATTCCCTGGGCGCCCTGCCCAAGGCGGTGAAGGGCAGGCTGGCGCAGGCGGTCGAGGCCGAGTGGGGCCGGGGCCTGATCCGGAGCTGGAACAGCGCGGGCTGGATCGACCTGCCGAGCCATGTGGGGGCGAAGATCGCCGCCCTGATCGGCGCTGCGCCCGACGAGGTGATCGCGGCCGACTCCACCTCGGTGAACCTCTTCAAGCTGGCGGCGGGCGCCCTGGCGATGCGGCCGGGCCGCAAGGTCATCCTCAGCGAGCCGGGCAACTTCCCCACCGACCTCTACATCCTGCAAGGCCTGGCGCAGTTCCTGCCCGGCGTGGAGCTGCGGCTGGTGGATCCGGGCGGCCTGCCCGACGCCCTGGACGACAG
Organism: Phenylobacterium ferrooxidans; assembly: GCF_042714595.1. Lineage (NCBI taxonomy): Bacteria > Pseudomonadati > Pseudomonadota > Alphaproteobacteria > Caulobacterales > Caulobacteraceae > Phenylobacterium > Phenylobacterium ferrooxidans. The sequence continues at coordinate 44,289 of NZ_JAOTJD010000028.1, forward strand.
CGTCGCCCTGCTGCTGCTGACCCACGCCCACTACAAGAGCGGCGAACTGCACGACATGACGGCCCTCACCACCTGGGCCCACGAGGTCGGCGCGCTCGCCCTCTGGGACCTCAGCCACAGCGCCGGGGCCCTGGAGGTGGACCTGACCGGGGCGGACGCCGACCTGGCCGTCGGCTGCGGCTACAAGTACCTGAACGGCGGCCCCGGAGCCCCGGCCTTCGCCTTCGTGGCCAGGCGGCATCAGGCGGAGTTCCAGAGCCCGCTCACCGGTTGGATGGGCCACGCCCAGCCCTTCGCCTTCAGCGACGACTACGCGCCGGGGCGGGGGATGCTGCGAACCCTCTGCGGCACGCCCTCGGTCCTGGGGCTGACGGCCCTGGAGGCGGCGCTCAGCGCCTTCGACGGGGTGGAGATGTCGGCCCTTCGCGCCAAGTCCCGCGCCCTGGGGGACCTGTTCCTGGACCTGGTGGCGGAGCGTTGTCCGGACCTCGGCGTCGCCTGCCCCCGCGACTCCGCCAAGCGCGGCAGCCAGGTCTCCCTGACCCACGACAACGGCTACCCCATCGTCCAGGCCCTGATCGCCCGCGGCGTGGTGGGGGACTTCCGCGCGCCCGACGTGCTGCGGTTCGGCTTGGCCCCGCTCTATGTGCGATATGTCGATGTCTGGGACGCCGTCGATCACCTGGCCCAGGTGATGGCGCACGAGGAATGGCGGGAACCCCGCTTCAACCAGGTGGCGGCGGTGACATGAGCGAGATCCACACCCGGCCCGACATCAGCTACGCCGACTACCTGGCGCTGGACCAGATCCTCAGCGCCCAGCGGCCGCGGTCGGACGAGCACGACGAGCTGCTGTTCATCATCATCCACCAGGCCTCGGAGCTCTGGCTGAAGCTTTCGATCCACGAGCTGGCGGCCGCACGCCAGCAGGTCGCGCAGGACGACCTCGGCCCCGCCTTCAAGATGATCGCCCGGGTCAGCCGCATCCAGGGCCAGCTGATCCAGTCCTGGGACGTCCTGGCCACCATGACGCCGAGCGAATACCACGCCATCCGCCCGCACCTGGGGCAGAGCTCCGGCTTCCAGTCGCACCAGTACCGGATGCTGGAGTTCCTGATGGGGGCCAAGGACGCGTCCATGCTGGCGGTCCACGAAGGGACGCCGGCCCACGCCGACCTTGCCGCCGCCCTGGCCGCCCCCAGCCTCTATGACGAGTGCGTGCGGCTCTTGAAGCGGCGTGGTTTCGACGTGCCCGCCGAGCGCGACTGGGCGCAAGTCCACGTCGCCGATCCGGCCATCGTCGCGGCCTGGGCCACGGTCTACCGCGACCCCGAACAGTACTGGGACCTCTACGAACTGGCCGAGAAGCTGGTGGACCTGGAGTTCCGCTTCCAGCAGTGGCGCTTCGCCCACCTGAAGACCGTGGAACGCATCATCGGCTTCAAACAGGGCACCGGCGGGTCGTCGGGCGCCAGCTACCTGGCCAAGGCCCTGGACGGCTCGTTCTTCCCGGAACTGTTTCAGGTGCGGACGGGGCTGTGAGCCCGTTCAGCTTCGAGGCCGAGGTCATCCACTGGCGCGGCCCGTCGCCCTTCTTCTTCGCCCCGCTACCGGCCCCGGAGGCCGAGGAGATCCGGCGTATTTCCAAGCTGGTGACCTATGGCTGGGGCATGATCCCGGTGGAGGCGGTCATCAACGGCGTGCTCTTCACCACCGCCATGTTCGCCAGGGAGGGGACCTACTACCTGCCGCTGAAGGATGCCGTGCGAAAGAAGGCCAATGTGACGGCGGGGGATCGGATCGCGGTGGAGATGACGGTTCAGCCGGCCCAGCGATAGCCCGTCAGGACAGCCGGTCGCGGAAGTCGGCGTAGTCGAATTCCCGCACCAGGCGCAGGGCGTCGGTGTCGCTGTTCCAGAGCGCGATGGCCGGCAGGGGGACGCCGTTGAAGGTGTTGGTCTTGACCATCGAATAGTGGGCCTGGTCGAGGAAGGCGATGCGGTCGCCGGGCTGGGGCGCCTGTGCGAACACGTAGTCGCCGATGATGTCGCCGGCCAGGCAGGAGGGGCCGCCCAGCCGGGTCGCGACACCGGTGTCAGCCTCGTTCAGCATGGCCGGGCGGTAGGGCGCCTCGATGACATCGGGCATGTGGCAGGTGGCCGAGATGTCGGTGATGGCCACGGGCAGGGTGTTGTCGAAGGTGTCGAGGACCTCGCCCACCAGGATGCCGGCATCCAGCGCGATGGCCTCGCCGGGCTCGAGATAGACCTCGACGCCGTAGCGTTCGTGGATCTGGCGCAGCAGTGTCACCAACCCCTGGATGTCGTAGTCCGCACGGGTGATGTGGTGGCCGCCGCCGAGGTTGAGCCACTTCAGCTTCGGCAGCAGGGCCTCGAGCCTGGGCTCCAGGGATTTCCAGATGCGGTGCAGGGGCTCGAAGCCCTGCTCGCACAGGGCGTGGATGTGCAGGCCGTCGACGCCGTCCAGGTGCTCCGGGCGCAGCTGGGAGACCGGGAAGCCAAGCCGCGAGCCGGTCTGGCAGGGGTCGTACTTGGCGACCTCGGCTTCGCTGTGCTCGGGGTTCAGGCGCAGGCCGATCTCGAACACCTCGCCCTGCGCGCGGGCCTCGGCGATCAGGGCTGCGAACCTGGCGATCTGGTCGGGGGAGTTGAAGATCACCGTGTCCGACAGGTGCAGGATCTCGGGCAGGTCGGCGGCCTTGTAGGCCGGCGAATAGGTGGTGAGCTCGCCGCGATAGTGCTCGCGCGCCAGTCTCGCCTCCCACAGGCCCGAGGCGCAGACTCCGTCCAGGTATTCCCCCACCACGTCGGCCAGGGCCCACATGGAGAAGGCCTTCAGCGCCAGCAGCACCTTGGCGTTTCCCTGCTCGCCCACGTCCTTCAGGGTGGCCAGGTTGCGCCGCACGGCGGCCTCGTCCACCACGAAGCAGGGGGAGGGCACGCGGGCCAGGTCAAACCGGGCGAAGGCGCCGGGACCGCCGGCCTGGGTCTCCATGGCCTCAGAAGGCCAGGGGGGCCGGCAGATCCTTGACCTGCCAGGGCAGACCATGCCGGTTCAGCATGTCCATGAACGGGTCGGGATCGAGCTGCTCCATGTTGAACACCCCCGCGCCTTGCCACTGGCCGGTCAGCATCAGGGCCGCGCCGATCATGGCCGGGACGCCGGTGGTGTAGCTGACCGCCTGGTTGCCGGTCTCGGCATAGGCTTCCTCGTGGTCGCAGATGTTGAGGACGTAGACCGTCTTCTCCGCGCCATCCTTCGCGCCGGTGGCGATGACGCCGATATTGGTCTTGCCCTTGGTCACCGCGCCCAGGGTCGAGGGCTCGGGCAGCAGGGCCTTGAGGAACTGCAGGGGGATGATCTCGCGACCTTCGAACATCACCGGATCGATGCGGGTCATGCCGATATTGGTCAGCACTTCCAGGTGCTTGAGGTAGGAATCTCCGAAGGTCATCCAGAAGCGGATGCGCTTGATCTCCGGATAGAACCGGGCCAGCGACTCCAGCTCCTCGTGGTACATCAGGTACATGTTTCGCGGGCCGACCTGCTCGAAGTCGAAGACCTGCTTCTGGGCCAGGGCTGGTCCCTCCACCCACTGACCGTTCTCCCAGTGGCGGGAGGGGGCGGTCACTTCGCGGATGTTGATCTCGGGATTGAAGTTGGTGGCGAAGGGGTGGCCGTGGTCGCCGCCGTTGCAGTCGAGGATGTCCAGGGTCTCGATGCTGTCCAGCAGGTGCTTGGCGACATAGGTGGTGAAGACCGAGGTCACGCCCGGGTCGAAGCCGCAGCCCAGCAGGGCCATCAGGCCGGCGGCCTTGAACCGCTCCTGATAGGCCCACTGCCAGCTGTATTCGAACTTGGCTTCGTCGCGGGGCTCGTAGTTGGCGGTGTCGAGATAGTTCACCCCGGCCGCCAGGCAGGCCTCCATGATCGCCAGGTCCTGATAGGGCAGGGCCAGATTGACCACGAGGCCGGGCTTCACGGCCTTGATCAGCGCCGTGGTGGCCGCGATGTCGTCGGCGTCCAGCTCGGCGGTGTCGATGGTCACGCCGGTGCGCTCTTTGACCGAGGCCGCGATGGCGTCGCACTTGCTGCGCCGGCGGCTGGCCAGCGTGATGTGCGAGAAGATGTCCTGGCTCATGGCCATCTTGTGGACGGCGACGGAGCCGACACCGCCAGCGCCGATAACAAGCACCCTACTCATCTGTGCCCCTTCTGACGCGGAACCAAACTTCTAGAACATGGCCGCCGACGGGCGGCGTTGCGGGGGGATTATCACGACCAGGCCGGGTCCGCTAACCGCCGACAACAACGCGCCGGATGTCGGAACGCCGCATATCCGCCCGCCCTTGGAAAGAAAAGCCAAAGGGAGCGGTCAGATGAGGAAAATTATCGCCACAGCCTTCGTCAGTCTGGGCGGGCTGATGGAGGCGTCCGGCCGGGGCTAGGGAGCCCAAGCAGAGGTTACGCGTATTACCTCCGCCGTTTCCGCGACGACATCGTCCAGTCACATGACGGGATGAGGAAGCGACGGAAGTCCGGTCATCGCGCGTTCAGGTGAAAAGGTCTCCTAGAGAGAGACTGCGCCGCTTCCCCCGCCTCAGTAACAGGTCAATCATCTTGAGCTTCTCCCATGCCTCCGGCGCCATCGCGTCCGGCCTCCTGCGTCAACTGCTCGCCGGCACGGCCGCCGTCGCCCTGACCGCCGGCGCGGCCCAGGCCCAGACCCCTGCGCCCGCCGCCGCCGCGGGAGCCGATGCCTATGGCGACGAGGACACCGAGGTCGAGGAGTTGGTGGTGACGGCCGGAGTTCGCGCCCTGCGGGGCTCGGTGGCGGGCGACATCGCCCCGGAGGTCACGCTTTCGGCCCGCGAGATCCGCGCCTATGGCGCGGCCAGCGTCTCGGAGCTGCTGGAGGCTCTGGCCCCCCAGACCGGCAGCGGCCAGGGCAACGGCGGCCGCCCGGTGGTGCTGATCAACGGGGCCCGCGCCTCGGGCTTCTCCGAAATCCGCGACCTGCCCACCGAGGCCATCGCCCGGGTGGAGATCCTGCCCGAGGAGGTTTCGCTGAAGTACGGCTACCCCGCCGAGCAGAAGGTGGTGAACATGGTCCTGCGCCAGCGGTTCCGCGCCACCCTGGCGGAGGGTTCGGTCCAGGTCCCGACCCAGGGGGCGGCCGGATCGACGGTGGCGGGGCACGCCGCGGTGCTGCGTATCCAGCGCGGCCAGCGTCTGACCCTGGACGCCAAGGCCACCCAGTCTGACTCGATCCTGGAGGCCGACCGCGACGTAATCGGCGCCAGCCCGTTCCGGACCCTGCAGCCCGACACCACCAATGTGGTGTTCAACGCCGTCTACGCCCGGCCCCTGGGCAATGGCGTCTCCGGCACCCTCAACGGGACCTACGAATCCACCGACACGGAGTCCAAGCTCGGCCTCTCGCCCTTCTCCACCGAGGCCCTGACCCGGCGTTCCACCAGCGACAACGCCAGCCTGGCGGGCGCCATGAGCGGCGCCTATGCCGGCTGGCAGTGGTCCTACACCGGCAATCTCTCGCGCAACGTGGCCAAGTCCTTCAACGACCGGGCTCTGGGCGCCATCGCCTATACCGATCGAACCAAGTCGGTGACCACCTCGGCCCAGTCCGACATCGTGCTCAACCGCGCCTTCTTCGACCTGCCGGCCGGGCAGATCGGGGCCACCCTCACGGGCCGGGTCTCGACGACTAACCTGGAGAGCGAGGCCCTTCGCGCCGGGGCCACCACGGCCACCGACCTGACCCGCAATATCGGCCAGTTGCAGGCCAGCTTCGACGTGCCCCTGCTGCGGGCCGGCGAAGGCCTGGGCGAGACCTTCGGCAAGCTGTCGGGCAACGTCAATCTTGGCTACCAGCACCTGTCGGACTACGGCGACCTGGAGACCGTGGGCGCGGGCCTGAACTGGACCCCGGTCAAGCCGCTGCGCCTGCTGGCCTCGGTCAATCGCACCGACCAGGCGCCCACGATCAACCAGCTGGGCGATCCCGTGGTGGCGACCCCGGGCGTGCGGGTCTTCGACCTGAGCCGCGGCGAGACCGTCGACGTCACCCGGGTGACCGGCGGGTCGCCGAACCTCACCGGAGGCCAGCGGGAGGTCCTCAAGCTGGGCGTGACCTACAAGCCCTTCGACGAGACCAACCTGACCTTCCAGGCCAACTACGTCTCCAGCCGCACCGAGGACGTGGTGGCCTCCTTCCCGTCAGCCTCGACCCAGGTGGAGGCCGCGTTCCCCAACCGCTTCGTCCGCGACGCCAGCGGTCGGCTGGTGCAGATCGACGCCCGCCCCGTGAACTTCGCCAGCCAGGCGCGGGACGAGCTGCGCTACGGCTTCACCTATTCGCGCAATGTCGGCCCGCAGCCGACGCCCGAACAGATCGCCGCCATGCGCCAGCGTCGCGCCGAGGGGCGGCCGCCCGGCGGGGAGGGCCCCGGCGGCGGCTATCGCGGCGGTGGCGGCGGCCGGGGCGGCGGTGGCGGTTTCGGCGGCTTCGGCGGCGGTGGCCCGCGGGGCGGTGTCTTCCAGTTCGGCGTCTATCACACCGTGGCGTTCCGCGATGACATCCTGATCCGCCCCGGCCTGCCGGAGCTGGACCTGCTGGACGGCGCGGCCATCGGGGCCGGTGGCGGCTCGCCGCGCCATCAGGTGGATGTGCAGGCCAACTACACCAAGGGCGGCCTCGGCGCGTCCCTGAACGCCAACTGGCAGGCGGCGACGCGGGTCGAGGGCGGCCCCACGGCCGACGACCTGGAGTTCTCCGACCAGACCACGGTGAACCTGCGGCTGTTCGCCGATCTGGGCGCCCAGCCTATCGCCCGCGACTATCGGTGGCTGCGCGGCGCGCGGGCGACCCTGTCGGTGGACAACCTGTTCGACAGCCGCCAGGAGGTCCGCGATGGGACCGGTGTCACCCCCATCAGCTACCAGCCCGACCTGCTGGATCCGGTGGGCCGATCTGTGAAACTGACCGTCCGGAAGCTGTTCTTCTAGCGGTGCGCGCCTGCCACGACCCCAACCCTGATTTCGCAGCCACGCCATAGGCCTTGCATCGAACCGGCAACGGTCCTTAGCTGGGTCCAACGAAAAAACAGACAAATGGGAGATGGCCATGAGTGAGACACTCACCCAGGCGCGCGCCGACCAGTCGGCCGAGGTGCTCTATGACGTCGCGGGCGGTGTCGCCACCATCACCCTGAACCGGCCCGAGCGGCTGAACACCATCTCGGGGCCCATGCTGTCGCTGCTGTCCAAGCTGCTGCTGCAGGCTGACGCCGACCCGGAGGTCCGCTGCGTCATCCTCACCGGGACGGGCAGGGCGTTCTGCGCCGGCCTGGATCTGGTCAGCGCCACCAGCGGATCGGGGATCGGCTCGGAGTCGCAGGTCAGCAACATCTCCGTGGACCTGGACCTGAAGACCGCCCCGCCCACGGTGATCTTCAACATGAACAAGCCCACCATCTGCGCCCTGAACGGCTCGGCGGCCGGCTATGGCCTGGACACCGCGCTTGGCTGCGACATCCGCATGATGGCCCAGGGCGCCAAGCTGGCCGCCGCCTTCGTCAAGCGTGGCATCGTTCCGGAATCGGGGGGAACCTGGTTCCTGCCTCGCCTGATCGGCTGGTCCAAGGCCGCCGAGCTGATCTTCACCGGCCGGACCCTCACCGCCGACGAGAGCCTGGAGATGGGCCTGGCGACCCACGTCGTGCCGGACGCAGACCTGATGACGGAGGCGCGGAAACTGGCCGACGAAATCGCCGCCAACGCGCCGCTGGCGGTGCAGTCGGCCAAGCGGCTGATGCGCATGGGCCTGAACGAGACGTTCAACGACCACGTCCACCACGTCTACCTGCAGTTCCTCCAGCTGATCCGGACTCAGGACTTCCGGGAGGGCATGACCTCGTTCCTGGAAAAGCGGCCGGCGGACTTCCACGGCCGCTAGAAACGGCCGTTCGCCGCGCAGGTATTCGCCCGGCGCCCAAAACCAACGTCCGCCGCCCAGGCATTAGGCACGGTCGTACCCTTTTCCACCGGTCACATGGGGAATGTCAGAATGGCGATTGTCTCCCCGGCCCCCTGCCGCTCCCTTGCGCGCCAACGCGTCGTGCGTGGGGATTGGTGATGACTCGGGACCTGATGAACAGCGGTGGCGGCGTCTCGCGCCGCAGCTTCCTGGAGAGCCTCGGCGGCATGGGCGGTTCGGCCCTGCTGATGGCGGGCATGAGCGCCCTCGGGTTCGGCATCGCCTCGGCCAACGCGAGCCCGCCGGCGCTGGGGGAGGGCGGCAAGGGCAAGAAGGTGATCGTTCTGGGCGCGGGCGTCGCGGGCATGGCCAGCGCCTATGAGCTGTCGAAGGCCGGCTACGAGGTCATGGTCATCGAGGCCCGCGACTTCGCCGGCGGGCGCTGCCAGACCGCGCGCAAGGGCTTCAAGCTGACCGAGCTGGGGGGCGAGGCTCAGGAATGCGACTTCGACGACGGGCTGTACATCAACCACGGCCCATGGCGGATCCCGTACCACCACCACTCGACCCTGCACTACACCAAGCTGTTCAACGTGCCGCTGGAGGTCTTCGTCAACGACAACGACGCCTCCTATGTCGCCTTCGCCAAGGGCAAGGGGCCCCTGGCCGGCAAGGCGATCCGCAAGGGCCAGATCGCCGCGGACGCCCGCGGGTCCGCCGCCGAGATCCTGGCCAAGCAGGTCAAGCAGGGCGCGCTGGACCAGCAGATGACCGCCGACGACCGCGAGAAGTTCCTCGCCTACCTGACCCACGAAGGCTACCTGAACGCCGACCTGGCCTACAAGGGCACGGACGGCCGCGGCTTTGACATCGACCCAGGCGCCGGGCTCGATCCCGGTCCCGGCAAGATGTCTGCGCCCTATGCTCTCACCGACGTGATGCAGTCCAACGCCTGGCGCGTGCTGACGTCGGTGGCCGGCTACGAGCAGCAGCGCACCATGTTCCAGCCGGTGGGCGGCATGGACCAGATCGCCAAGGGCTTCGAGCGCCAGATCGGCAAGCTGATCCGCTACTCCACCGTGGTGAAGAAGTACCGCCAGAACGACAAGGGCGTGGAGGTCACCGTCGCGGGCCCGGGCGGCAAGACCGAGACCCTGAAGGCCGACTACTGCATCTGCACCATCCCGCTGTCTGTCCTGCGCCAGATGGACATGGGTGTGTCGGCCAAGTTCAAGGAGGCGATCGGGGCGGTGTCCTACGCCCTGGTGGGCAAGATCGGCCTGCAGATGAAGACCCGGTTCTGGGAGGAGAAGCACTCGATCTACGGGGGCCACGTCTATACCGACAACCCGGAGATCAACACGATCACCCTGCCGTCCACCGGCTTCCAGAGCCAGAAGGGCGTGCTGCAGGGCTACTACAACTTCGGCGCCTCAGCGGCGAAGGTCAGCGCGCTCAGCCCCAAGGCCCGCCAGGACTTCGCGGCCCAGGGCGGCAAGGTCGCCTTCCCGGAATACGCCGACAATGTGGAGACCTCGTTCAGCGCCGCCTGGCACCGGATCGAGCACAATCTCGGCGGCTGGGCCGAGTGGAACGAGGAATCCCGCAGGGACGCCTATCCCATCCTCTGCGAACCCGACGGTCGCCTGTACCTGGCCGGCGAGCACCTGTCCTATCTGACCGGCTGGCAGGCCGGTGGGATCGAGAGCGCGTGGCAGCAGATCGCCAAGCTGCATAAACGCGCCCAAGCGGCCTGACTGGAGTTCCTGTTGATGCGTCTTACGATTCCCCTGCTGGCGGCGGCGCTTGGCCTGTGCGCGGCGCCGGCCTTCGCGGCCGACGGCAAGCAGCTCTATCTCGACAACTGCGCGGCCTGCCATCAGCCCACGGGCAAGGGCATCGATGGCGCCTTCCCCGCCCTGGCCGCCAGCAAGGTGGTCCAGGGTGATCCGAAGGAGCCGATCATCCGGGTCCTGAAGGGGCGGGGCGGCATGCCGGCCTTCTCCACGGAACTGACCGACCTGGAGATCGCCAAGGTGCTGACATATGCCCGCGTGACCTGGGGCAACAAGGGCAAGCCCGTGCAGCCGACCCAGGTCACCGCCCTGCGCGTCGGCGCCAAGGGGCCTACGGTCAAGCCCGCCCTGGCGCACTAGTCTCGGCGTTTTTCGGGAAAGTATGGAGGCCTGACCCGGAATCGAACCGGGGTGCACGGATTTGCAGTCCGCTGCGTAACCACTCCGCCATCAGGCCACCGCCGACGTCTTGAACACGCCGGAAGTTTGGAAGGGCGGATGGCTAACAGAACCGCCCGCCTCGGGCAACGTCTGTCGCAGGGTCGCATTGCGTTCGGGTTAAGGGCGGACCTATAAGCGCGCAACTTGACGTTTCCGGTTTGGGGAATCATGGCCGATCTCGCCGCAGCTCGTTCGAACATGGTGGAGAGCCAGGTGCGTCCCAGCGACGTCACCGACATCCGCATCCACGACGCCATGCGCGTCATCCCGCGTGAGGACTTCGTCCCGGCCGGCAAGCGGTACCTAGCCTATGCGGACGTGCCGGTGGAGTACGCGCCCGGACGCGCCCTGCTGAAGCCCCGCGATGTGGCCAAGCTGCTGCAGATGGCAAAGCCCGTGACGGGGGAGAAGGCCCTGGCCATCGCCGCCCCCTATGCGGCGGCCGTGCTGGAAGACATGGGCGTGGTGGTGGAGCGCCTCGACGACGGCGACCTGACCGCTGTCCCTGGCGCCAACTATGACCTGATCGTGGTGGAGGGCGCGGTGACCCGCGCGCCGGAGGCCTGGCTGAAGGCCCTGGCCCCTGGCGGACGCCTGGCGGTGGTGGAGCGTGAGGGCCCGGTGGGCAAGGCCGCGCTCTACATCCGGGCCGACGACGAGATCGGCCGGCGCACCGTGTTCGACGCCACGCCGCCGCTGCTCGGCGGCTTTGAAGCGCAACATGGTTTCGCCTTCTGAGCGCCCTGAAACACCCGCGAAACCTTGGTGTGAAAAAAGCTTAAGGTGGAGCCCTCTGGCGTCCTCTCAATTCGGCGGTCATATAGACCCCGATTTCTCTCGCCGATTTCGGGGATAAGCATGTTGAATAGCCGTCGCGGAGGTTTACTCGCCGCGGTCTGCAGCGCGGCCTTCATCTGCGGCCTCGCCGCGAGTCCGGCCGCCGCCGAAACCCTGGCCGACGCGATCGCGCTTGCCTACGATTCCAACCCCACCCTGCAGGCCCAGCGGGCCACCCAGCGCGCCCTGGACGAGAACTACGTCCAGGCCCGGGCCGGCTACCGGCCCTCGCTGAGCGTCACCGCCGGCGCGACCTATCAGGAAACCCGCACCCCCGCCGCGGCGCGGGGCTTGACCATCGACACCAACGGCGATGGCGTCGCCGACGCCCGGGGCGCCGGCATCCAGGAGGGGAACTCCGGCAGCGCCGCCCTGTCTCTGAACCAGCCCCTCTACACGGGCGGCCGCGTCGCCGCCGCGGTCTCCGCGGCCGAGGCCGACATCCTGACGGGCCGTGAGAACCTGCGCCGGGTCGAGGCCCAGGTGCTGGGCACGGTCATCACCGCCTATGTGGACACTCGCCGCGACCAGGAAACGGTCCGCATCCGGCAGGAAAATGTTCGCGTGCTGGAGCGGCAGCTCGAGGAATCCAAGGCCCGTTTCGAAGTGGGCGAAATCACTCGCACCGACGTCGCCCAGTCCGAGTCGCGACTGTCCGCCGCCCAGTCGCTGTTCCAGTTATCCCAGGCCCAGCTGGCCATCAGCCGCGCCAACTATGTCGCCGTCGTGGGCCAGAGCCCGAGCGACCTGGCGCCCGAGCCGTCGCTGGCCTCGCTGCTGCCTTCGACCGTGGACCAGGCCTTCGACACCGCCCAGGTGGACAACGCCCAGATTCGCGCCGCCCAGTACGCCGAGCAGGCCAGCAAGGCGCGCGTGGCCGGCGCTCGAGCCGAGCGCATGCCGTCGGTCTCCCTGACCGCCCGCCTGGGCTACACGGGCGGCGCTGAGCCCTTCGACAGTGATCTCTATTCCCGCAACGTCACGGGCGGGGCGACCGTCACCCTGCCGCTGTTCAGCGGCGGCCTTACCAATTCTCGCGTGCGCCAGACCATCGAGCGCAACAATGTCGACCGCATCGGGGTCGAGACGGCCCGCCGGGCCGTGCTGCAGAACCTGACCCAGGCCTGGAGCCAGCTCACCGCCGCCCGCGCCAATATCGGCTCCTCCGACACCCAGGTGCGCGCCGCGCGCATCGCCGCCGAAGGCACCCGCCAGGAGCAGCAGGTCGGCCTGCGCACCACCCTCGACGTGCTGAACGCCGAGTCCGAGCTGCGCGCCGCCGAGTTGGCCCAGGTCAACGCCCGGCACGATGAATATGTCGCCGCCGCCAGCGTGCTCTCCCAGATGGGCCACCTGGAGGCCAGCCGCCTGACCCCCAACGTGCCGCGCTACGACCCCAAGTCGAACTTCGGTAAGCTGCGGATCACCTGGGGCTGGGTGCCGTGGGAGGAGCCGATCGCCATCGTCGATTCGGTGTTCGTTCCTCAGCCTGTGGAAAAGCCCGCCCCGAAACCGGCGCCGACCGCCCAATAGGCTGCAGCGGGTCGTGCGAAGGCGCGACCTTTCGCCTGTCGGGCGAATCCGCCCTTGCGCAGCTTGGCGGAAATTGCAGGATCGCACCGTCGCGCCTAGGCTGGCGCCGATGGATTCTCTCTTCGCTCCAGCGACGGCTCAAAATGTCTGATCAGACCTCTCAAGAACCGACAATGGAGGAAATCCTGGCCTCCATCCGCCGCATCATCTCGGAAGATGACGCGCCGGCCGGGGAGGCTGCGCCCGCCGAGGAGCCGGTGGCCGAAGAGGCTCCGCGGGAAGAAATCCCGATCCCGCCCGAGGACGAGGACGACGGCGTCCTGGAACTGACCGAGAAGGTCGAGACCCACGGCGACATCGACGTCTATGCCGCCGCCGCGCCCGAGCCGGAACCCGAGCCCGCCTATACGCCGCCGCCGCCCGAGCCGACCGCCTGGGCCGATGACGCCCCGGACGTGGGCCCCGGCGCGGGCCTGGTGAGCGATCCCGCCGCCGCCGCCGCCGCCGCGGCCTTCGGCGCCCTGTCGTCCCAGATCCTGATGCCGCGCGATGGCCGCACCCTGGAAGACGTGGTGCGCGAACTGCTGCGTCCGCTGCTCAAGCAGTGGCTGGACGACAACCTGCCGCGCATTGTGCAGGACACCGTCCAGTCGGAAGTCGAGCGCATCGCGCGCGGCGGCCGAGTATAAAGCTCACCTGATCGTCAGGGCCGGAACCGGCCCTCCATGATCCCCGAGGCGTCCGCGCCGGAGGGATGACGTTTTGTTGGGTGCGGGGTGTCGTGGATTTGCGGCTGTCGCCGCGCCCGTATATGCACCGCAGCCAGCATGCTTGAAAAAACCTTCGACCCGAAAACCGCCGAACCCCGTCTCTATGCGAAATGGGAGAGCTCCGGCGCGTTCGCCCCGATCTCAGATCCGGCGGCCGAGCCCTTCTCCATCGTGATCCCGCCGCCCAACGTGACGGGGTCGCTGCACATCGGGCATGCGCTGAACAACACCCTGCAGGATGTGCTGATCCGCTTCGAGCGGATGCGCGGCAAGGCGGCCCTGTGGCTGCCCGGCACCGACCACGCGGGCATCGCCACCCAGATGGTGGTGGAGCGCCAGCTGGCCGCCGCCGGCAACCAGAGCCGCCGGGACATGGGCCGCGAGGACTTCGTCGCCAAGGTCTGGGAATGGAAGGCCGAAAGCGGCGGGACCATCACCAACCAGCTGCGGCGCCTGGGCGCCTCCTGCGACTGGAGCCGGGAGCGCTTCACCCTGGACGAGGGCCTGTCGGCCGCCGTGCGCAAGGTGTTCGTCACCCTGCACAAGCAGAAGCTGATCTATCGCGACAAGCGGCTGGTGAACTGGGACCCGGCCCTGCAGACCGCCATCTCCGACCTCGAGGTCGAGCAGAAGGAGGTGGATGGCCACTTCTGGCACTTCGCCTATCCGCTGGAGGACGGCTCGGGCGAGATCGTCGTGGCCACCACCCGGCCCGAGACCATGCTGGGGGACACCGCCGTCGCCGTGCACCCCACCGACGAGCGCTACAAGCACCTGATCGGCCGCGCTGTGCGCCTGCCCATCGTGAACCGGCCGATTCCGATCATCGCCGACGAATACGCCGATCCCGAGAAGGGCTCCGGCGCGGTGAAGATCACGCCCGCCCACGATTTCAACGACTTCCAGGTCGGCAAGCGCAACAACCTGCCGCAGATCAACATCTTCACGCCTGACGCGAAGATCAATGAGAACGGCCCGCGCGACTATCAGGGCCTGGACCGCTTCGAGGCCCGCAAGAAGGTGATCGCCGCCTTCGAGGAACTGGGCCTGCTGCGGGAGGTGGAGAAGACCCGCCACGCCGTCCCGCACGGGGACCGTTCCGGCGTTGTCGTCGAGCCCTACCTGACCGACCAGTGGTACGTCGACGCCAAGACCCTGGCCGGCCCCGCCATCAAGGCGGTGGAGGAGGGGCGCACGGTCCTCGAACCCAAGACCTGGGAAAAGACCTACTACGAGTGGATGCGCAACATCGAGCCGTGGTGCGTCTCGCGCCAGCTCTGGTGGGGCCACCGCATTCCGGCCTGGTATGGGCCGGAGGGCAAGATCTTCGTCGAGGAGACCGAAGCCGCCGCCAAGGCCGCGGCGCGCGAGTTCTATGGCCGCGACGAACCGCTGCGCCAGGACGAGGACGTGCTGGACACCTGGTTCTCCTCGGGGCTCTGGCCGTTTTCCACCCTGGGCTGGCCGGAGGAGACCGCCGACCTGGCGCGCTTCTACCCCACCAACACCCTGGTGACGGGCTTCGACATCATCTTCTACTGGGTCGCCCGCATGATGATGCTGGGCATCCATTTCACCGGCCAGGTTCCGTTCAAGCGGGTGTTCTTCAACGCCCTGGTCCGCGACGCCAGCGGCGCCAAGATGTCCAAGTCCAAGGGCAATGTCATGGACCCCCTGGACCTCGTGGACCAGTACGGGGCCGACCCTCTGCGTTTCACCCTGACCGCCATGTCGGGCCAGGGCCGGGATATCAAGCTCTCGACTCAACGCATTGAGGGGTATCGGAATTTCGGCACCAAGCTGTGGAACGCCGCCAATTTCTGCCAGTTCAACGGCTGTGTCCGAGCCGAGGGCTTCGACCCGGCCGCGGTGACCAATCCGCTGAACCGCTGGATCGTCGGCGAGACGCAGAAGACCGCCCAGGCGGTCACCGAGGCCATCGCCGCCTGCGGCTTCGATGGGGCGGCCAACGCGTTGTACCGGTTCATCTGGAACACCTACTGCGACTGGTACGTCGAACTCTCCAAGCCCCTGCTGAAGGGCGAGGACGCCGCCGCCAAGGCCGAGACCCAGGCCACGGCCGCCTGGGCGCTCGATGTGATCCTGAAGCTGCTGCACCCGATCATGCCCTTCCTCACCGAGGAGCTGTGGAGTCAGACCGCCGATCTGGGCGCACCGCGCGCCGAGGGCATGCTGATCACCGCCCAATGGCCCGACCTGCCGGCCAGCCTGCTGAACCCGAAGTCCGAAGCCGAGATCGGCTTGATCGTGGCGGCCATCACCGAGGGTCGCTCGGTGCGGGCCGAGCTGAACGTGCCAGGATCGGCGCGTCCGCCGCTGCTGGTGCTGGAGGCCGACGCCGCCCAGCGCGCCGTGCTGGAGGCCAATGGGCCGATCATGGCCCAGCTGCTGCGGGTCTCGGAGGTCCAGGTCGCCGAGACCGCGCCGCAGGGCGCCATCCCCTTCGTGGTCCAGGGCGTGACCTTCGCCCTGCCGGTGGCCGAGTTCATCGACCTGGCCGTCGAGAAGGTTCGGCTGGCCAAGGAGATCGCCACCCACGCCAGCGACATCGCCCACGTGATGAAGAAGCTCGGCAATCCGGCCTTCGTCGCGAACGCCAAGGAGGAGGTGGTGGAGGAGAACCGCGAACGCCTCGCCGAATCCGAGGCCGCCAAGATCAAGCTGGAAGGCGCGCTGGCGAGGCTGGAAGCGGTGGTCTGAGGCGAACCGGCGTTCTGCCAACGGGCGTTTGCGTCGGCTCCTAGGTTATGCTTGTTCACCCACGACGACGCGGCGGCAAGCTGCGCACCTAGTGGAGAAAGCAGATGACCCAGGACGCCCTGCCGGCCGGTTGGCCCGCCATGTCCATCGCCGAGGCCAACGCCCTGATCACCGCGCCGGGATCGGCCGCGGAGGTCGAGGAAGTGGTTATCCGGGGTATCAAGACCAAGACCTGGAAGAACCTGCCGCCGACCCTGCGCTCGGTGGTGGAGGCCGGCCGCGCTCACGGCGAGAAGGTGTTCCTGGTCTATGAGGACGAGCGGGTCACCTACGAGGCCTTCTACCGGGCCGTCGCCAGGTTCGCCGTCGAACTCCAGGGCCAGGGCCTGAAGAAGGGCGACCGGGTCGCCATCATCATGCGCAACCTGCCGGAGTGGCCGGTGGCCTTCTATGCCGCGGCCTCCCTGGGGGCGATCGTCACGCCGCTGAACGCCTGGTGGACCGGGCCCGAGCTGGAATACGGCCTGACCGACTCCGGCTCCAAGATCGCCATCCTGGACACCGGCAGCTATGGCCGCCTGGCCGAGCACCTGCCCAACTGCCCTGACCTGCAGCGCATCTATGTCAGCCGCGAGATCGACGAGATCGCCCATCCCCAGGTGACCAAGCTGGAGGCCGTGATCGGCGGCGCCAACGAGTGGATCAGCCTGCCCGACCAAGCCATCCCGCCCGCCGAGATCGACACCGACGACGACGCCACCATCTTCTACACCTCCGGCACCACGGGTAAGCCCAAGGGGGCTCTGGCCACCCACCGCGCGGTCAATTCCAACATCATGGCCGGCGCCGCCTCGGGCGCGCGGGCCTTCCTGCGTCGCGGCGAAGCGCCGCCCGCGCCCGACCCCGATGCCCCGCAACGCTCGTCGCTGATCTCGGTGCCCTTCTTCCACGCCACCGGCTGCTTCGCGGTGCTGAACCCGTCACTGATCGGCGGCGCCAAGCTGGTGATGATGCACAAGTGGGACGTGATCCGCGCCTTCGAGCTGATCCAGCGCGAGAAGATCCAGTCGGCCGGCGGCGTGCCCACCATCGCCTGGCAGCTCATCGAGCATCCCCTGCGGGAGAAGTACGACCTGTCGTCCCTGGAGAGCGTGGCCTATGGCGGCGCGCCGTCCGCCCCGGAACTGGTGCGGAAGATCAAGGAGACCTTCCCCAAGTCGGCCGCCGGCAACGGCTGGGGCATGACCGAGACCTGCGCCACCGTCACCACCCACGGCGCCGAGGACTACGCCAACCGCCCCGACAGCTGCGGCCCCGCCGTGCCGGTCAGCGAGCTGCAGATTCGCGATCCCGCCGATGGCGTCACGGTGCTGCCCCCCAACGCGGTGGGCGAGCTCTGGGCCAACGGCCCGCAGATCGTGAAGGGCTACTGGAACAAGCCGGAGGCGACCGCCCAGACCTTCGTCGACGGCTGGGTGCGCACCGGCGACCTGGCCCGCGTGGATGAGGAGGGCTTCTGCTTCATAATCGACCGGGCCAAGGACATGCTGATCCGGGGCGGCGAGAACATCTACTGCATCGAGGTGGAGAACGTCCTCTATGACCACCCCGCGGTGATGGACGCCGCCGTCGTCGGCATTGTTCACCGGACGCTGGGCGAAGAGCCGGGCGCCGTGGTCACCCTGAAGCCGGGCGCCAGCGCCACCGAGGCTGAACTGCGGGCCCACGTGGCCGAGCACCTGGCCGCCTTCAAGGTCCCGGTGAAGGTGAAGTTCTGGCACGAAACCCTGCCGCGCAACGCCAACGGCAAGATCCTCAAGAACGAGCTGAAGAAGCTGTTCGAAGAGGACGCGGCGACCGCCTGACTGGACATGCGCTCTCAACCGCTCATCCCGGCGAAAGCCGGGATGTGGATTCTCGTTCGAAGTGCAACACCCTGGAGAAGGCCTCGGCTGGGGTGTGGAAGTCCAGGCACTGT
>NZ_JAOTJD010000029.1:0-59066 GCF_042714595.1 Phenylobacterium ferrooxidans
AGGCGGCCGGAGTGGCGGCGTCCTCCCCCAGCTGTGACGGCGAGGCGTAGCGGGCGTGGGGTTCGGCCGCCGCCTCTGCCCGGGTCCAGGACGGGGCGGCGGTCGCGGCAACGGCGGCGTCGGCGGCCCTGCCCAGGGCCACGGGATCGGGGCCGAAGCGCAGGATCTGCAGCTCGCGGCAGGTGGTGGCGCGCTTGTGCGGGCTCACCTCGGCATGGTCGAAGGCCGCCGTGAGCGCCCCCCACCAGCCCTTGAGGTTCTCTTCCTTGGCGTTGGCGGCGACCCGGCCACAGAGCACCAGGCGGTCGCGGGCCCGGGTGAGGGCGACGTAGAGCAGGCGGTAGGCCTCATCCTCCTCGCGGGCGGCGCGGCGTTCGCGGGCGGTGGCCGAGGCCTCGCAGTCGCCCTTGGCCGAAGCGCACCAAAGGAAGCCGCCGTCCGCGGTCTCCAGCAGGGGCGTACCGCGCGCGCCGCGGCTCAGCGTGGTTTCGGGCAGGAAGACGATGGGCGCCTCCAGACCCTTGGCGCCATGGGCGGTCATGACCCGGACGTCGTCGCGGCCGGCCTCCATCTCGCGCTTGACCGTGATGTCCAGGCTGGCGAAGGCGGCGGTCAGGCTCTCCAGGTCCTGGGTCCCCCGACTCTCGGCGGCCAGGACCTGGGCCAGGAATTCGTCCAGGGCGTCTTCGGCCTCGCCGCCGAGGCGGCGCAGCAGGCGCTGGCGCATGGAGCGGCCGGCGGCGTCGCGGGCGCCCAGCAGGCGGGAATAGAACTCGAAGGGCCGCCGCTCGCGGGCCTCCTCCAGCAGGCGCGTCAGCAGGTCGTGAGCCTCTCGCCACTCGGGGCGCTCCTCGGCGCGGGCGGTGAGCGCCTGCCACAGGCTCAGCGGCGCGCGGTTGCGGGCCAGGGCGTAGAGGCTGTCGTCGGTGAGGTCGCAGAACGGGCTGCGCAGCAGGGCCGCCAGGGTCAGGTCGTCGGCGGGGAAGAGGGCGAAGCGGGCGACCGCCACCAGGTCGTCAAAGACGATGTGTTCGGAGAGCGCCAGGCGATCGGCGCCGGCGACCGGAATCTTGGCGTGCTTGAGGGCCCGCAGGATCTCCTCGAACAGAGCCTTGCGGCGGCGCACCAGGATCAGGACGTCGCCGGGGCGGGCGGGGCGCCACTCGCCCCTCTCGCCCAGGCCCTTGTCGAACACCCCGTCGCCGCGGGCCAGCAGGTCTCCGATCTCGCAGGCGATGCGGGCGGCCAGGCGCTTGTTGGCGCTGGCCTCGGTCTCCTGGTCGAGGGGGGCGTCCCAGGCCTCGCGGACGTCGCCCTTCTCCTCCCGCTCCAGGGGCCAGATGTCGACGCAGCCGGCGTGATCGACCCGGCGCGCCTTGTGGGTGATGGGCTCGGCCAGGGCGCGCGGCAGGATGGCGGTGGCCAGCTCCGGCGAGGAGAAGGTCGCGTCGACGAAGGTGAGCACCTGGGGGGTCGAGCGCCAGGAATCCAGCAGATCCACCTTCTCGAAGCGGAAGCCGGCGCCGGTGGCGCGGTCCCTGTGGAACTCGAACTGCTCCATCAGCAACTCGGGCCGGGCGCCCTGGAAGGAGTAGATCGACTGCTTCTCGTCGCCCACCACGAACATGTTGCGCTCCAGCCGGGTGGCGGTGGGGACGCCGGCGCCGGAGAAGAATTCGCCGGCCAGGGAGCGGACGATGGCCCACTGGTCCGGCGCGGTGTCCTGGGCCTCGTCCACCAGGATGTGGTCGATGCCGCCGTCCAGCTTGTAGAGCACCCAGGCCGCCGCCGGGCTCTCGGCCACCAGGTCCCGCGTCTTTTCGATGAGGTCGGAGAAATCCAGCGCGCCGTAGGACGCCTTCTCCATGGCGTAGGCGGTGAGGTAGGCGTTGGCGAGGATCAGGGCCCCCTGGGTATCCACGGCCACCTGGGCGGCGCGGCGCCAGGCGCGGGCCTCCTCCAGGGCTTCCTGGTCGGCAAGCAGGCCAGCGCGCAGGGGTTCGTGGCTTTTGAGGCCGCTGGTCTTGGCGACCCAGGTGGCCGGCGTCCCCTCGCCCTTGTCGGTGAAGAGGCAGGCAAGGGCGCCGTGGAAGGTCGGCTCGCTGGCGAGGGCCGCGAGGGCCGCGCCGTTCTTGGCGTCGGCCTTGCCGCCCTGGGCCAGGACCTCGGCGGCCTCGCGCCAGGTGCGCAGGTTGAGCGCGGCGATGGCGCGCAGCTCGACGGCCTCGGGATCGACCGGCTCGGGGAAGCCGCAGACCCCCCAAATATCGGCCACGGCGCCCGGCAGGCCGCCATGCTTTTCCAGATAGGCGGCGAGGCGGCCCCGGGCGCTCTCGAAGGCGCCGAACATCGACTGGAAGCTCTGGAAATCCAGGGCCACGGAGAAGCGGGCATAGGCCTCAGCGACCAGCCCCTCGCCCTTGAGCGCCAGGCGGGCCACGGCCTTGCGAGCGGCGTCGGCGATGGCGGCCGAGGCGGCGTCGTCCATCACCCGGAAGCCGGGGGAGACGCCGGCCTCCAGCGGGAAGCGGCGCAGCAGCTTCTCGCAGAAGGCGTGGATGGTCTGGATCTTCAGGCCGCCAGGGGTCTCCAGGGCGCGGGCGAAGAGGGCGCGGGCCGCTGACAGGCGCAGGGGGTCATAGTCGCCGATCGGCCGGCCCTCGAGGTCCGACAGGGCCTGGCGCAGGCGGGTGTCGTCGCAGACCGACCAGTCGCCCAGCAGGCCAAACAGCCGGCGCTGCATCTCGGCGGCGGCGGCCTTGGTGTAGGTGACGCAGAGGATGGTGGCGGGCTCGGCGCCGGCCAGCAGCAGGCGGGCGACCCGGTCGATCAGGGTCTTGGTCTTGCCCGAGCCGGCGTTGGCGGTGACGAATGCCGACAGCTCCGGGTCGGCGGCGACACGCTGCGGATCGATCTCGCGGCTGGGGAAGGGAATGATGGTCATTCGCCCTCCTCGTCGCCGCTGGTGGACCATTCGAACACCCGGGCCAGGTGATCATAGTCGCTGATGTGGGTCTTCACGAACTGTGGGGCCGATCGCGACAGGTAGGGCTGGGCCGGGTCGTCGAAGCGGGCGACCAGCTTGCCCAGGCCGTCCAGGGCGGTGCGGGCGGCGGCCTCGCTCTCCTCCCCGGCGGCGGCGCGGGTCTCCTCGCGGCCAGCGGGCTTGCGGCCAGTGACCTCGAGATAGGTCAGGTCGCCGGGCATGGGGCGGCCCAGGGTGGGGAAACCGCCATAGGCCAGGATGGCGGCGGTCAGGGTGAGCTGCGGCGAGAAACCGGTGTCCACGACCTTCTGCGAGGGCGCCTTGCCGGTCTTGTAGTCGAGGATGTGGCCGTAGCCCTCGGGGGAAATCTCGATGCGGTCGGCCCGGGCGTTGACCTTGAAGAGGCCGCCCGGCGCATTGATCTCCAGCTCCCCCTTCAGCTCCACATGGATGGTGCGGCCGTCGGCGCGGCGCCGCCGCTCCAGGTCGGCGACCCATTGCGCAGCCTCGCGGGCGAGGGCGCTTTCGCGGGCCAGGGCCTCGTGGGGCATGCCGGCCTCCTCGAGCGCGGTGACGTACATGGCTTCGAAGATCGCGGCGGCGTCGGACGGCACCTCAACGGGGTGAGCTTCGGCGAAGCGCTCGAAGGCCTTGTGGATGGCGGTGCCGCGGGCGCGGGCCTCCACGGCCTCGTCGGGTCGCTCGAGGGGGTAGAGCCGCAGGATGTCACGGGCCCAGACGGCATAGGGGTCCCGGGTCAGGGCCTCGACACGGGTGACGGCCATATCGCGGGGGCGGTCGGCGACCGGCGGGCGCGGGGCGGGGCGCTTGGCCGGGGTGTAGTCGGTGGCCGCGTCGAGGGACCTCGCCCAGTCCAGGATCTCGGGACGGGTCGGCAGGTCGATGCCGGCGCCGCGCGCCAGGGTCTCAAGCCGCCAGAGCCAGCGGGACTTCACGGCGGGCGCGCCCTCGCGTCGCTCGGAATGCAGCAGGATCACCTCGGGCGCGCAGGCGGCCTGGGCGAAGTCATGGGCGGCCAGGCCCACGCGGCGTTCGGGAGGCGGCAGGCCCAGGGCCTCGCGCATTGGGCGTGACAGGAAGGGGTCCAGGGCCGCGCCCTGGGGCCAGACGCCTTCCTCCAGGCCGGCGACGATCAGGCGGTCGGCGCGGGTCAGGCGGGCCTCGATGGCGCCCAGGATGCGCAGGCGGGGATGGGTGGCGCCGCCCGAGCGGATGCTTTCCCCCGACATCAGCCGGGATAGAAGATCCGCAAAGCCGCGGCGGCTGACGGCCGGCGAGCCGTCGGACTCGCTCATCAGGCCCGAGAGCAGGCGGCCCAGGGCCTCGCCGCCATGGCCGGCCCAGAGGTCGCCGGTGTCGCCGGTCTCGTCGGCGGCCAGGGCCTCCATGGTTTCGGCCAGGGTCCGGGCGGCCTCGGCGGGACGGGCCTCGTCGTCGGTGTAGGGCGCCTGCAGGCGGGTCAGGGCGTCGCGCAGCTGACCGGCGAAGGCCAGGGCGTCCTCGACGACGCCGGGTTCGATACGAGCGTCCGACGTCTTGCGGCGTAGGTGGGCCTCCAGGGCGGCCCAGGTGGTCTTGCGGGGCCCGCGCAGGCCGTGCAGCTCCAGGGCGGCGCGCCGCCGGTCGAGGGTCTCGAGGTCGGCGCCGAGACGGACCAAGGGATGCTTGGCGATGGCCAGCAGGGTGACCGGGTCCAGGGGATCGTCGGCCGCCTTGGCGACCAGGGCGGCTAGCACCCCGCAGCGGCAGCCGGCCAGGGCCGAGCCCGCCGAGGAGTCCGCGCCCACCCCCCAGCGGGCCAGCTTGGCGGCGACGCGGCGGGCCAGGGTCTGGTCGGGCGCCACCAGGGCGGCGGTCCGGCCGGGAACCTCCAGCGCCTCACGCAGCAGCAGGGCGGCCACTGTGGCGGCCTCTTCCTCTCCCCGGGCGGTGACCACCGACAGACCCTTCAGGCCCTCGGCGATGGGGTCGATTTCCTCGGCCTGGCCCTCGGCGCGCAGGGTCTCGATGACGGTCAGCCAGTCGGCGGTGGCCTCGGCGGGCCGCAGGGCCTCGTTGATCACCCGGCGCCGCCAGCGGCCCGCGGTGTCCAGGGTGTCTGAGGCCGGCCACAGTAGGACGCCGCGGCGGGCGATCCCGGCGCGGGTCAGCAGACGCTTCATGGCGCCTTGAGGGTGTTGTTCGCCCACCTGGGCCCAGGCCTTGTCGGCCAGGCTCTCGTCGAGGCCGGGCAGGATCACCGCGCCCTGGGGGGCGCGGGCGATGACGGTCAGCAGGTCGGCGGTGGCCGGCGCCGTGCCGGTGGAGCCCGCGGCGATGAGAATTCCCTCGGGCGGCCTGCGGTCCCAGGATTCCGCGAGCGCGCGCAGCAGGGCCACCCGGCGCTGGCTGACATCGACGACGCCGAGCTCGTGCAACCGGGCGGGCCAGGCGGTCAGCGCGGTCTCCAGGAACTCCCGGCTGACCCGCCAGTGCTCGGCGAGGTCGGCGCTCACCAGGTCGGCCAGGCCATCCCTGGCGCTGACCTCCTCGATCTGCAGGCTGTCGAGGAAGGAACCGAGCGCGTCGGCCAGTTCCAGGGCGGCCGAGGCGTCCAGCTCGCGCTTCAGTTCCTTTTCGTGGCCCTTCACCAGGGCGATCAGCTCGAAGCGGCGGCGCAGGGGCTCGATGGCGGCGGGCAGGTCGATGGCCAGGTCGCCGGGCTCGAAGGGCGGCTCGCCCTCGTCCAGATCGCCCAGGGGCCTGATCTGCGGCGGCAGGACGGCGCGGCCTCCGGCGGCGGCGATGAAGGCGTCGGCGAGCGCCCGGGCGCCGCGGCGGGTGGGGGTGAGAACCACGGCCTGGGACAGGGCCTCGGGGCCAAGCGGCGACAGGGCGTCAAACAGGCCCCGCGCCAGGTCGTGGACGAAGGGGCGGTGGGCCGGGATGTTGAACCAGCGGGGGCCTTCGCCTGCGAGCAGGGCGATCACGTCAGCCTCGCTTCGGCCTCGTCCCGGGCGGCGGGATCGCCGACGTGCAGCCAGAAGGCGTCCATGGCCACGCCGTGGATGCGGCCCTCGTCCTGCAGCCGCCACCAGATGGGCAGGATGGAGAAGGCCCCCTCCGGCTGATCGTCCAGCAGCTGCGGCTTCATGATCTGGAACCCGACATTGGCCAGCGGCGCGGGGTTGGCGTCTTCGGCCATGTGGATGATGCGCCCGTCGGTTTCCTGGCGGAAGCCGCGGGGCCCCTCCAGGCCGATGCCCTGGTCGCGGGGGACCAGCAGCAGAAGGAGGTCCATCTTCGCCGGGTTCCAGGCCCGCTTCATAGCCTCCAGGGGCGGAACCTCGCCGCCGACCCACAGGGAGTCGATATTGGCCACCAGGATGGGGTCGTCGCCGAGCAGATGGCGGGCGTTCTTGATGCCGCCGCCGGAGTCCAGCAGGGCGGCGCGCTCGTCGGCGATGACCACGCGGGGGTTGGTGCGGCCCGCCAGGTGGGCCTCCATCTGGTCGGCGAAGTGGTGGACATTGACCACGGCCGTCTCGATCCCGGCCTCGTGCAGGCGGTCCAGGACATGGTCGATCAGGGCCTTGCCCTTCACCGTCACCAGGGCCTTGGGCCGGTCATTGGTCAGGGGACGCATGCGGCTGCCGATCCCGGCGGCCAGGACCATCGCCACCTTCGGGCCGGGCGTGCTCATGTGCGCGAGCTCGCGGGCACGTTGGCGTCGAACCAGACCTTGAGGTCGGCCAGGGCCGGATCGGCCAGGCAGGTGTCCAGGTAGCGCCAGAGCCGGGGCATGAAGGCGGCGTAGCGGGGCTTGCCGTCCCGGGTCACCAGCCGGGCGAAGATCCCCAGGATTCGGACGATGTTGAGGGCGCCCAGGGCGTGATAGTCGGCCAGGAACCGCGCCTGGTCCAGCTCGGGGCGGAGCTTGAAGTAGTAATCCAGCGCCGCCTTCTCCCGCTGCGGCGAGACATCGCGCCGGGCGTCGTGCAGCAGCATGGACATGTCCCAGGCCGGGTGGGCGCGAACCGCGTCCTGGAAGTCCAGCAGGCCGACGCGGGCGGCGCCCTGGCGGTCGGGCAGCCAGATCAGGTTCTCGGCGTGGTAGTCGCGATGGCAGAAGACGGACGCGCCCGCCGCGCCACGCGCCCGGATCGGGGCCCAGATCGCGTCCCATTCGGCGATGGCGGCGTCGCTGAAATTGAGTTCGGGCTTCAGCCTCGGCAGCCACTCTGGAAGGATGTCGCCGGCGGTCTTCAGGGCCACCTCGTCATAATCCAGCAGCGGCCATTCGATGCCGGGCGCGGTGAGCGCCTCGGGCGCCGGGGCCTCGTGCAGGCGCACCAGGCCCTCGATGGCGGCGTCGTAGAGCGGCGCCTCGTCCAGGCCGCCCTCGATCAGCACGGCGAACAGGTCGTCGCCGAGGTCTTCCAGCACCGCCAACCCCTGGGCGGCGTCGTGGGCCAGGATGGCCGGCGCCGACAGGCCCTGGGCCTTGAGCCATTCGGCCACGGCGACAAAGGCGTCCACCCGGCCGGCGGCGAGACGCGCCAGGGCATTGTATCCGGCCTTGGCGCGATCGTCCGGCGTGGCCTCAGGATGGCAGGGGGCGGTCTCGGCGTTCGGCGGCTGGTCCATGAAGATCAGGCTGGGCCCGGTGGCGGGATGCAGCCGCTCATAGGCCCGGGTCGAGGCGTCGCCGCTCAGCGGCACGCGGGCGGCGTCACCCCAGCCGTGCCGGTCCAGGAAGGCGGCTTTGATGGCCTCACGATCGGAACTCAAACCCACGTCCTTCCCAGGCGCCGTTGGGGGTCAGGCGGGCCCGGCGGCCCTCCCCCTCGATGGTGATCTCTATATCCAGCCGGTCGGGCGGTAGGCGACCTTCGAGCCGTTCGGGCCATTCGATCAAGGCCGCCCCGTCCTCCAGGGCCTCATCCAGGCCGATCTCATAGGCCTCGTCGGCGCTGGTCAGCCGGTAGAGGTCGAAATGGGCCACCGAAAGGCCCTCGCCCTCATAGAACTGAACCAGGGTGAAGGTGGGGCTGGGCACATCCTCCGTGGGCGTGGTGAGCGCGCGGATGAGGGCTCGGGCCAGGGTGGATTTCCCCGCCCCCAGAGGGCCGGTCAGGCAGAGGGCCTCGCCGACCCGCAGCGCCCCGGCCAGGGCCGCGCCAAGGGCGGAGGTGGCGTCCTCGTCATCCAGGCGGAAGTCGCCGGCCGCCTCCACGATCATGCGAAGGCCCGGTCGGGATGCTGGGGCAGGACGTGCTCGACATAGGCCTTGAGCTGGTCGGTGGCGGTGGTGACGTCCGTATCCAGCCGCTCGGGCCCCACGATGGGGCCGACGGTCAGGTGGAACTGCTGGCCGCGCTTGTTCAGCAGCTCATGGAACAGGGTGATGTCCCTCAGCTCCGGAGAGAAGCGGTGGAAGAAATGGAACAGGGTCGACCAGGGGCCGCTCAGGTGCAGGGGTACGATAGGGGCCTCGTACTTGCGGGCGATGGACAGCGCGCTGCTCATCCAGGGCGACTCGGCCAAGGCTCCGTCCAGGCCTCGTCTGGCCAGGCGTCCGGCCGGGAAGATCACCAGGGGGCGTTCGGCCTCCAGCACCTCGCGGGTCAGGTTGAGGGTGTTGCGTGTCCGTTCGCGGGTGCGTTTCTCCTCGCGCCATTCCACCGGGATCAGCACCTCCCCAAAGGCCTCGGACACCCGGTGAGCGTCGGAATTGGCATAGAAACAGACATCCGGGCGCAGGGCCCGCAGGGCGTCATAGACCGCGACACCGTCGGCGATGCCGGTGGGATGGTTGCAGATCAGCACCAGGCGCCCGGTGCGCGGTACGCGGTCCAGGCCGCGCGCGCTCACCTTCACATCGAGCAGGCGTGACACGTAGTCGAGGGCCTCGCGGCCGCCCATGGGAGCGATGGCGTCGGCCATGGACCGCGCCTTGCGATAGTCCAGCAGGCGATAGAGCAGGGGGCGAAGCAGCGGCCACGCGACCCCGCCCGAGAGCTTGGGCGCGCGCTCGGCGATCAGGGTGTCGACGATGTGGTCGTGGTAGGCCCGCCGCGCCGGCAGGGCTTCGGTGGCGACACTGCTCATGGGGCGCAGGATGCCCTCGCCTGAGCACCCGGTGCAAGGGGCTGGTCTTCCAAGAAGCTCCCCTCCTGGGGGAGCTGTCAGCGAAGCTGACTGAGGGGAGGATCTGTTTCAGAGCCTTTTTGTTTCAAGCGGAAAGGCTCTAGAACTTCGCCCATGCGCGAGATCACACACTTCATCGACGGCGTGCCCGTCGCGGGGACCTCCGGCCGGCATGGCGAGGTCTTCAATCCAAACACCGGCGAGGTGCAGGCCCGGGTGGCGCTCGCCACCCCCGCCGAGCTGGACGCCGCCGTGCAGGCCGCGTTGCGGGCCCAGCCGGCCTGGGCCGCGGTCAATCCGCAGCGCCGGGCGAGGGTGATGTTCGAGTTCAAGCGCCTGGTGGAAGCCCGCATGCAGGAGCTGGCCGAGCTGCTCTCGTCCGAGCACGGCAAGGTGGTGGCCGATAGCAAGGGCGACATCCAGCGTGGCCTTGAGGTCATCGAGTTCGCCTGCGGCATCCCCCACGCCCTGAAGGGCGAATATACCGAGGGCGCGGGACCCGGCATCGACGTCTATTCCATGCGCCAGCCCCTGGGGGTGGCGGCGGGCATCACCCCGTTCAACTTCCCCGGCATGATCCCGATGTGGATGTTCGGCATCGCCATCGCGGTGGGCAACACCTTCATCCTGAAGCCCTCGGAAAAGGACCCGACCCTGCCGGTGCGGCTGGCCGAACTGTTCATGGAGGCCGGCGCGGCCCTGGGCATGGACCTGAAGGGCGTGCTGAACGTGGTGCACGGCGACAAGGTCAGCGTCGACGCCATCCTGACCCATCCCGACATCGCCGCCGTCAGCTTCGTCGGATCCTCGGACATCGCCTCTTACGTCTATTCGACCGGGACCGCGCACGGGAAGCGGGTCCAGGCCATGGGCGGGGCCAAGAACCACGGGATCATCCTGCCCGACGCCGACCTGGACCAGGCGGTGAAGGACATCATCGGGGCGGCCTATGGCTCGGCCGGTGAGCGCTGCATGGCCCTGCCGGTGGTGGTGCCGGTGGGGGCGAAGACCGCGCAGGCGGTGCGCGAGAAGGTGCTGGCCGAGATGGAGACCCTGAAGGTGGGGATCTCGTCGGACACCTCGGCACAGTACGGCCCGGTGGTCACCGCCGCCCACCGCCAGCGGGTGGCCGACTATATCCAGATGGGGGTCGACGAGGGCGCCGAGCTGGTGGCCGACGGCCGCGGCTTCTCCCTGCAGGGCTACGAGCAGGGGTTCTTCATCGGCCCGACCCTGTTTGATCAGGTGAAGCCCACCATGCGCACCTATCAGGAAGAAATCTTCGGGCCGGTCCTGCAGATCGTGCGGGCCGAGACCTTCGAGGAGGCGGTCGAGCTGCCGTCCAGGCACCAGTACGGAAACGGCGTAGCCATCTTCACCCGCAACGGCCGGGCGGCGCGCGAGTTCGCGGCCTCGGTCAATGTGGGCATGGTGGGCATCAATGTGCCCATCCCGGTGCCGGTGGCCTACCACACCTTCGGCGGCTGGAAGCGCAGCGCGTTCGGCGACGCCAACCAGCACGGCATGGAGGGCGTGAAGTTCTACACCAAGGTCAAGACGGTGACGGCCCGGTGGCCCGAGGGCGCCAGCGAGGATTCGGCCTTCGTCATTCCCACCATGCGGTGACACAGTGGGATCGCCGCGGTTATCCTATTCGTAGACTAGGAGTTTGATGATGAGTTTCCGGACCTGGGCGATCCTGTTGCTGGTGGTGGTTCTGGCCGGCGGTGGAGCCTGGGCCTACTGGAACTACGAGCTGCGCTGGCGGCCCCAGACCATCACCAAGCACCAGGCTGAGATCACCAAGATCCTGGAGAGCGCGGGCTGGGCCTCGCCCGGCCTCACCCAGGGCAAGCTCTACATGGTCTCGTTCCGGACCTGCCCCGACTGCCTGCGGTTCAAGAAGGAAGAGTTCCCGGCGCTACACGAGCAGGGGATCGACACCCGGGTCATCGAGATCGCGCGGCGCGACATGAACGGCCTGGCCAAGTCGACTCCGGTGGAGCGGAGCACGGTGGCCGAGCTCTGGATCCGCCATGGCACGCCCAGCGCCTGGGAGCTGATGGAGGCCTGGGAGGCCGTCGTTCCGGCCGCCTGGACCGCGCCCGGCATCGTCCCCGCCGACAGCGACATCGCCCGCAGCGCGGTGATCGAAGCCGGCCGGAAAATGACCGACGACCTGCGCCCCCTGCTGAAGGACAACGGTGTCGCGGTCAGTGAGCCGAACGGCATCCGCTATCCCACCCTGGTGTGGTGGAACGCCAAGGGCGAGATGCGGGCCTGCGCCTGCGAGAAGCGGGAAACCTACCGCTTTGTCCGCAAGGAGCTGGCGCAGGTGGCGAAGAAGGCCGGTGCGTCGGCGGCTACGTCCGGCCGCTGATGATGTCCTTGTTGTGGGCGCGGGTCTTGACCCCGTGCTCGCGGTCGGCGGGCGCGCCGCCGCGGCGGCCGATCCCCTGATGACTGCCTTCGGCTTCCAGATCCTCGGCGATCGCCTCGGCGTCGATCTCTTGGCCCGGGCCGGACTGAGGGGTGTCGGGCGAGAAGCTGCGGGGGTCTTGCGGCATGGAGGTCTCCTTGTGCGTCGCCCAAGTTCAACCCCTGGGGGCGTGACCCTGTTCCCGCTGTTGTGATCCCGAGCGGCGCGGGCTAGGCGGAGGCGATGGCCTCCCTCCTGCAAGCCGCCTACGACGCCCGTCTCGCCTCGGGCGCCCTTCGTCCCGACCCGGCGCAGATGTCGGGCCTGGCCGCGCTCGTTCGGCTGGAGGGGGACCTGGAAGGCTCCGAGCCCTCGGGCCTCACCGCGTTCTTCCGCAAGCCGGAGGCCCAGCGCGGGGTCTATCTCTGGGGGCCGGTGGGGCGTGGCAAGTCCATGCTGATGGACCTGTTCTACGAGGTCGCGCCGGTGGCGAAGAAGCGCCGCACGCACTTCCACGTCTTCATGGGCGAGATCCACCGACTGATCGGGCAATGGCGCTCGGGCGATACGGCGGCCCGCAAGGCCCGCTTCGGCCAGCACAGGGGCGACGACCCGATCCCCGCTGTGGCCGACGTGGTGGCCGAGGGCGCGCGGCTGCTGTGTTTCGACGAGTTCCAGGTCACCGACATCGCCGACGCCATGATCCTCGGGCGGCTGTTCGAGGCCCTGTTCGCCCGCGGCGTGACCCTGGTGGCCACCTCCAACCGGGTCCCGGACGCCCTCTACAAGGACGGCATCAACCGCCAGCTGTTCCTGCCCTTCATCGAGATGATCAAGGGCCGCCTGGACGTGGTGAGCGTGACGGGGAGCCACGACTACCGTCTGGACCGCCTGCGGGCGGCGGGCGTCTGGTTCTCCCCCAACGACCCGGACAACCAGCGCAGCTTCGCGGCCCTGTGGCGCGACATGCTGGGCAACGAGGCCGAAATCGGCGAGACCCTGGAGGTGCTGGGCCGCAAGGTTCACCTCCCCCACGCCGCCGGCGGCATGGTGCGGGCCTCCTTCGCCAGCCTCTGCGCGGTGGCCCTTGGTCCCAATGACTATGTCGCCATCGCCGAGCGCTTCCACACGGTGTTCCTGGAGGACGTGCCGAGGCTGGGGCCCAACCGGCGGGAGGAGGCCAGGCGGCTGGTGATCCTCATCGACGCCCTCTACGAGGCCCACACCCGCCTGATCGTGCTGGCCGAAGCCGACCCCGTCGCCCTCTATCCGCAGGGCGACGGCGCCTTCGAGTTCGAACGCACGGCCTCGCGCCTGCAGGAGATGCGCTCGGCCGACTGGCTGGCGGACAGCGTGGAGAGCTAGGCCCGCAGGCTCCGCACGAGGTCCTGTGCATAGGGCCGCAGGTCAGCGAAGCGGCGGACGCACAGGGTGAGGTCGCGGACGGCCCAGTCGTCCTCCAGCTCGATCACCGAGAGCGGCGTGGTCTTTGCGACGCGCGCGGCGGTGGACTGGGGCACGACGCCCACGCCCACACCGGCCTCCACCAGCCGGCAGACGGCGTCGAAACTGCGGAGCTGGACACGCAGGTTCAGGCCCGAGCCAAGGCGCGCCGCCTTGTCGGCCAGGAAGCGCTGCAGGGCGCTGGTGCGTTCCAGTCCCACCAGGTCGAAGGCCAGCACCTCGGCGAAGGCCACGCGGGCGCGGGACGCCAGCGGGTGGTTCTTTCGCGCCACCACCACGAAGCGGTCGGAGCGGAACGGGAAGGTTTCGAGCCCGCCCACATCCACCGTGCCCGCCACGATGCCGATGTCCCCCACCCCCTCGGCGATGAGGCCGACGATCTCGTCGGAGAGCCGCTCCTCCAGGTCGACCCGGACCTTGGGATTGTCGGCCAGAAAGCGTCCAAGCGCCTCGGGCAGGAATTCGGTCGACGCATTGGTGTTGGCCAACAGGCGGACCTCGCCCGACAGGCCGCCGGCATAGGCGCCCAGGTCTTCCCGGAGGCGGGCCGACTGCTCCAGTATCAGGCGGGCGTGCTTGAGCAGGGTCTGGCCGGCCGGGGTCGGCGCCACCCCCTGGCGGCTGCGGGTCAGCAAGGCCGCGCCAATCTCCTCCTCCATCGCCCGCACGCGGGTGGAGGCGGCGGCCAGGGCGATGTGACTGCGGACGGCGCCATGGGTGATGGAGCCGGCCTCGACGATGTCGGCGAATAGCCTAAGGTCCACCAGATCAAACCGCATCTTCGTCTCCTACGAAGGATGGGTCTAGATAAGACGCATTGTGGGCATTGTGGAAGCCGTTCATCCTTCGCGTTCAGCGAAGCTCCCTAAGGCGTGGCCGATGGTCAGCATCCTGATCCCTGGTCCCCACGCGGCGCCTGGTTTCGTTGACACCGGGCGCCCGGCGCTTAAAAGCGGAGCCGCTTCATCCTCTCGGAAACAGCCATGACAGAGACCACCCCAGGCCCCCGCGCGCGGCCGCTGTCGCCTCACCTGGAGATCTGGCGGTTCCACGCCACCATGGTGGGCTCGATCCTGCACCGCATCACCGGGGTGGGGCTCTATTTCGGCGCCCTGATCCTGGCCGGCTGGGCGGTGTCGCTCGCCGCCGGACCTGACGCCTACCAGGCCTTCATGGAGCTGCTGGGCTCACCCCTGGGGAAGCTGGTGATGTTCGGCCTGACGCTGTCGGTCTTCTACCACCTGGCCAAGGGCGTGCAGCACCTGCTCTGGGACGCTGGCACGGGCTTCCAGCTGCCGATCGCCAACATGGGCGCCATCGCCTGCTACGCCTTCGCCATCGCCGCCAGCCTGGCGGTCTGGGCGATCGCCTGGATGACGGGAGCGCTTTGATGGAAAACTACCGCACCCCCCTGCGCCGCGCCCGCGGCCTTGGCTCGGCCAAGCACGGCGTCGGCCACTGGATCTCCGAGCGGGTCAGCGCCATCGCCCTTGTTCCCCTGGTGCTCTGGGCGGTCTTTGGTGTCATCACCCTCGCGGCCACCGACTACTACGGCGCGGTCGCCTGGATCAGCCAGCCGGTCAACGCGGTGCTGATGGTGCTGCTTGTGGCGATCTCCTTCCTGCACATGCATTCGGGCATGCGGGTCATCGTGGAGGACTACATTCACAAGACCCTCACCAAGTCGGCCCTGCTGCTTCTCAACCTCTTCGTCTGCGGCCTGGCGGGTTCGCTGGCGGTGTTCTCCATCCTCAAGGTCGCGCTGGGAGGCGCTTGATCGGTCCCATGGCGACTTATGAGTTCATCGATCACAAGTTCGACGTCGTCGTCGTGGGGGCCGGTGGGTCTGGCCTGCGCGCGGCCCTGGGCTGCGCCCAGGCCGGCCTGAAGACGGCCTGCATCACCAAGGTCTTCCCGACCCGCTCGCACACCGTGGCGGCCCAGGGCGGCATCTCCGCCAGCCTCGGCAATATGGGCGAGGACGACTGGCGCTGGCACATGTACGACACCGTCAAGGGGTCGGACTGGCTGGGCGACCAGGACGCCATCGAGTACCTCTGCCGCAACGCGCCGGCTGCTGTTTATGAGCTGGAGCACTGGGGCGTGCCCTTCAGCCGCACGCCTGATGGCAAGATCTACCAGCGCGCCTTCGGCGGCATGACCCGCAACTATGGCGAGGCCCCGATCCAGCGCACCTGCGCTGCGGCCGACCGTACCGGCCACGCCATGCTGCACACGATGTATGGCCAGTCGCTTGCGCATAGTACTGAATTCTTTATCGAATATTTCGCGCTCGACCTGATCATGGACGAGGGCGTCTGCCGGGGCGTGACGGCCTGGAAGCTGGATGACGGGACCCTGCACCGGTTCCAGGCCCAGCAGGTGATCCTGGCCACCGGCGGCTACGGCCGGGCCTATTTCTCGGCCACCAGCGCCCACACCTGCACCGGCGACGGCGGCGGCATGGCGCTGCGGGCCGGCCTGCCCCTGCAGGACATGGAGTTCGTGCAGTTCCACCCCACCGGCATCTATGGCGCCGGCTGCCTGATCACGGAGGGCGCGCGGGGCGAGGGCGGCTACCTGACCAATTCCGAGGGCGAGCGGTTCATGGAGCGCTATGCGCCGTCGGTGAAGGACCTGGCGCCCCGCGACATGGTCAGCCGGGCCATGACCATCGAGATCCGCGAAGGCCGGGGGGTTGGTCCCAAGAAAGACCACATCCACCTGCACCTTGATCACCTGGATCCCAAGATCCTGCACCAGCGTTTGCCGGGGATTTCAGAAAGCGCCAAGATCTTCGCAGGTGTTGACGTCACGAAACAGCCAATTCCTGTGCTCCCGACTGTCCATTATAACATGGGTGGTATTCCGACGAACTTCTTCTCGGAAGTGGTGACTCGGGACGGCGACAATCCGGACAAGGTGGTGCCGGGGCTGATGGCGGTGGGTGAGGCGGCGTGCGTTTCGGTGCACGGGGCCAACCGGCTGGGGTCCAACTCCCTGATCGACCTGGTGGTGTTTGGACGCTCGGCGGCGCTGCGGACGGCGGCGACCATCAAGGCCGGCGCGACCCAGCCGGAGCTGAAGAAGACCGAGACCGACGCTCACCTGGCCCGGTTCGACCGGTTCCGGAACGCCTCGGGCGGCACCACGACGGCGGCCCTGCGCCTCGAGATGCAGATGGCCATGCAGGAGGACGCCGCGGTGTTCCGCACCAGCGACAGCCTCGCCTCGGGCGTCAAGCGCCTGGAGGCCGTCCAGGCCAAGCGCGGGGACCTCAAGGTGACGGATAGGGGCCTGGTCTGGAACACCGACCTCATGGAAACCCTGGAGCTGGACAACCTGATCGGCCAGGCGGTGACCACCGTCGTCGGCGCGCACAACCGCACCGAAAGCCGCGGGGCCCATGCCCACGAGGACTTCCCCGACCGTGACGACGGCCAGTGGATGAAGCACACCCTGACCTGGTTCGACGACGCCACGGGCAAGGTGGCCATCGACTACCGGCCGGTGCACGACTTCACCATGACCAATGACATCGCTTACATCCCGCCCAAGGCGCGGGTGTACTGATCTTGCGACGTCCAACGGTGATCCAGATTTCCAAGGAAAGCGTCTGATGGTCCAGCTGACCCTGCCGAAGAACTCCCGCGTCGAAAAGGGCCGCCACCACGCGGCGCCGGCCGGGAGCGGCAAGACCAAGACCTTCAAGGTCTACCGCTACGATCCCGAGGGGACCGAGAACCCGCGGTGGGACACCTATGACGTGGATGTCGACAACTGCGGCCCCATGGTCCTGGACGTCCTGATCCACATCAAGAACACCATCGACCCGACGCTCGCCTTCCGCCGCTCGTGCCGCGAGGGGGTCTGCGGCTCGTGTGCCATGAACATCGGCGGCCGCAACACCCTGGCCTGCACCCACGGCCACGACGAGGTCCCGGGCGCCGACTGCACCATCGCCCCCCTGCCCAGCATGCCGGTGGTCAAGGACCTGGTCCCCGACCTGACCATGTTCTACGCCCAGTACGCCTCCATCGAGCCCTGGCTGCACACCTCCACCCCGGAGCCGCAGAAGGAATGGATCCAGAGCCCGCAGGACCGCGAGAAGCTGGACGGCCTCTATGAGTGCATCCTCTGCGCCTGCTGCACGACCTCGTGCCCCAGCTACTGGTGGAACGGCGACAAGTACCTCGGCCCCGCCACCCTGCTGCACGCCTATCGCTGGCTGATCGACTCCAGAGACGAGGCCACCGGCGAGCGCCTGGACGCCCTGGAGGACCCCTTCAAGCTCTATCGCTGCCATACGATCATGAATTGCGCCCAGGTGTGCCCGAAGGGTCTAAATCCCGCCAAGGCCATCGCCGAGATCAAGAAGACTTTGGCCGAGCGGGTCGTCTGATCATCCGAACTCTGTTCGGTAAGTTGACGCCGGCGTCATTTTTCTGCATGGGGCTGTCATGGGTTCAGTGAGCACACATGTGGTGGTTCTTGGCGCAGGGCATGCCGGCGGCACGCTGGTCGCCCTGCTGCGCCAATATGGCTTCGATGGCCCCATCACCATGGTCGGCGATGAGCCGGTGGTTCCCTACCAGCGGCCCCCCCTGTCCAAGGCCTGGCTGAAGGGGGAGGCGGACGCCGATTCCCTGGCCCTGAAGCCCCTGGAATTCTACGCCGAGAACCAGATCGACTTCCGGCCCAGCGTCTCGGCCGTGACCCTGAAGCGGGCCGACAAGATCGTCGAGCTCTCCGACGGCTCGAGCCTGACCTACGACATCCTGGTGATCGCCACCGGCATGCGCCCCAACAAGCTGCCGCTGCCGGGCGCCGAGCTTTCGGGCGTGCTGTCCCTGCGCAGCGCCGCCGACGCCGAGGAGCTGAAAGGCTATCTGCTGCCCGGACATCACGTGGCCATCATCGGCGGCGGCTATATCGGCCTGGAGGTCGCGGCCTCGGCCCGGACCCTGGGCGCGCAGGCCACCGTGTTCGAGCGCGAGGCCCGCATCCTGTCGCGCAGCGCCTGCGAGGTGCTGTCGACCTTCTTCACCGACTATCACCGCGCCCGGGGCGTGGCCTTCGAGTTGGGCGCCAAGATCGACAGCCTGGTGGGCGAGGGCGGCAAGGTCACGGGCGTGAAGATGGCCGACGGCCGCATCATTCCCGCCGACGCGGTCCTGGTCGGCGTGGGCGGCAAGCCCAATGACGAGATCGCCGCCGACGCCGGTCTCGACACCGCCCGCGGGGTGGTGGTGGACCTGGAGGCGCGAACCTCCGATCCCGCCATCTTCGCCATCGGCGACTGCAGCCACCGGCCGTTGCCGCACTATGACCGGATGTTCGGCCCCGAGAGCGTGCCCAGCGCCCTGGAACAGGCCAAGCAGGTGGCCTGCGCCATCACCGGCCGCCCGGCGCCGACGCCGGAAGTGCCGTGGAACTGGTCGGACCAGTACGACCTCAAGCTCCAGATCGCGGGCCTGCCCTTCGACACCGACCAGATCCTGGTGCGGGGGGACCCTGCGTCAGGCAAGTTCGCCATCTTCCATCTGAAGGGCGATCAGGTTCAATCGGTGGAGGCGGTCAACGCCCCGCCGGAATACATGATGGGCCGCCAGCTCATCGGGAACCGCAAGCACGTCAATCTCGACAGGCTTGCGGATCCATCGGTTTCCATGAAAGAGGTCGCCGCTTAAGGCGGGCGAAGGGGAGTAAATGGCCAAGGTCACCTATATCGAGAACAACGGAACCGAACACGTCATCGACGTGAAGGCTGGCCTGACCGTGATGGAAGGCGCTGTGAAGAACAACGTCCCGGGCATCGACGCCGACTGCGGCGGGGCCTGCGCCTGCGCCACCTGCCACGTCTATGTCGACGCCGCCTGGGAAGCCAAGACCGGGACCAAGTCGGCCATGGAGGAATCCATGCTCGACTTCGCCGAGAACGTGGAGCCCAACAGCCGCCTCTCCTGCCAGATCAAGGTCAGCGACGAGCTGGACGGCCTGGTGGTGCGGCTGCCGGAAAGCCAGCACTAGCGACGACGTCCTTCACTCACGTCATCCCGGACGCCGACAGGCGATCCGGGACCCAGGGGCCGAGTGCTCCGCCCCTGGGTCCCGGCTCTCCGCTTCGCTGCGGCCGGGATGACGTTTGAGACTTGTTGGATAGGGCTATCGCCCCGGCCCCGCCAGGGTAGAGGAATCCGTGCGCCTTACCCGGCCGGCATGGCTGAGGCGTCCATCCACATCGGCTCGAAGACGGCGCCGTCCGGGTCGACGAAGGTGCGGCCGTACATGAAGGGCAGGTCCTGGACCTCCCGGATGTCGCCCTGGCCGCCGGCGCGCACCGCAGCCTCGACGATGGCGTCCACCTCCGCGCGGCTGTTTCGCGACAGGCAGAACAGGGCGGCGCTGGTCTTGTGGGCGTCGGCGATCGGCTGGGAGGTGAAGGTGCGATAGAAGTCGTGGGTCAGCAGATGGAAGGAGATGGTCTCCGACCAGACCATGGACGCGGCGCTCTCGTTGCTGAAGGCCTCGTTCTTCACGCAGCCGATGGCCTCGTAGAAGGCGGTGGACGCCGCCAGGTCGCGGACCGGCAGGTTCACGAAGATCATCTTGGGGGCGGCGGTCATGGGGAACTCCTTCCAGTCAGATTGGGGTCAGGCGACCAGCCACGCAAGCCGGGTTCCGGCGGCCAGATGCTCCCCTCCTGGGGAGGATCTGGGAGCAAGAAAAAGCCGCCGCTGTGGGGACAGGGGCGGCTCTTTCAGGTCCCGAAGCTAGGAAGGCTCCAGGAGGGGGTTCTTTAGCTAAGCGGCCAGGCGCGGGGCGCAGAGGCGGTCCAGCGTGTTCATCAGGGTGGACATGGCCGACGACGGCAGGACCTCGTCCTGGTCGTAGGAGCCCTCGGCCAGGATCAGGGCCAGGCGGTCGCGAGCGCGGCTGACGCGGCTCTTGATGGTGCCGATGGCGCTGCCGCAGATGTCGGCGACTTCTTCATAGGACAGGCCGCCGGCGCCGATCAGGATCAGGGCCTCGCGCTGGTCGTCCGGCAGCATGGCCAGCGCCCGGCGGACCTCGTCGAGCTCCAGGGTGGCCATGGGATTGGACACCGCCACCAGGGTGCGCTCGGCGGTTTCCGGGTCGAGCTGGGTCGAGCGCCACGAGCGGCGCTTGTCGGAATAGAACTGGTTGCGCAGGATCATGAAGGTCCAGGCCTTCATATTGGTGCCCGGCTGGTAGCTGGTGCGGTTGTTCCAGGCGCGCAGCAGGGCGTCCTGGGCCAGGTCGTCGGCTTCCACGGCGTTGCGGCACAGGGAGTGCGCAAAGGCCCGCATGTGGGGGATGAGGGCGGTCAGCTCGCCCATGAAATCCTTGTCGGCGGGGATCGTGGTCGCGGTCATGAAGGGCCCTCTCGAAATCTTCTCGGAGGGGGCCGTCACCAACCCCCGTGAAAATCAAACGCGGCCGTCGCGATAAAGCTCCGCCATTGGGAAAAGAATCTTGGCTGTGGGATTTTCCAATCGTCATCCCAGGCTTGTCCCGGGGACCCATGATCTCCGTCTCGCAGCAGGGTGCGTCCCGCCGGCTAAGCCCGTTCGTGTGGTTCGTGTGGTTCGTGGTTCCAAGTCTTTGGGCCGCGACGCCGCCGAGGCCCGTCAGATTGTCCACGAACCACACGAACCACACGAACCACACGAACAGTTGGGCCAACACCCGAAGTCCGAGATGAATTCTGGGGCCCGGCCTGCGCCGGGGTGAGCGGGCGAAGGGGGCGGCCAGAAATATTGTTCTTCCTTTGTTCTTTTGGCATGTCGCTGATATCCTCAGCCGATGTCCTTCACCTATCCGCGCAAGGAGATGATGGTCCGCGTCTGCGAGGCGGTGGAGAAGGGGGCGCGGCTCGATCAGCTGGAAAAGCGTCCGGGCTTTCCGAGCCGGATGACGATCTATCGCTGGGCCAAGGACGACGAGCCCTTCGCCAACCGGCTGATGTACGCGCGGCAGTGGCGGCGGGGGATGGAGGTCAGCGCCACGGCCGGGCCGGTGTTTGACGCCGAGCGGGCCGAGGCCTTGCTGATGGCGGTGCGGCGGGGCGCGGCGATACGGGAGGTTCTGCGTCGCCCGGAGTTTCCAAACCGACGGCGGCTGAAGCGCTGGAAGTCGGAGCGGCCGGACTTCGCCGAAGCCCTCCAGGCGGCCTCCGCAGTGGCCCGAAAGATCAGGCTGCGCAAATGGGCCTTCTATGACGAGACCATCGCCGACGAGATCATACGGCGGGTGGCGTTCGGTGAGTTCGTGGCGGATGTGGAGGCGGACCCGACCCTTCCAAGCCGGCCGGTCCTAGCGAGGTGGCGGCGGATGCGGCCGGACTTCGACAAGGCCCTGCGGGTGGCCAAGCTGAGCGGGCGCCATCATCGCCTGCACAATCCACGACGCCTGACCGGGGTGTTGTTCGACGACATCCTGGACCGGCTGGCGAGCGGCGCCTGCCTGCGCGATGTGGCGCGGGACCCGAGTATGCCCTGCTACAGCACCCTCATGTACTGGCAGGCGCGCAATCCGCAGTTCGCCAGGATGGTGGCCTGGGCGCGGGAGATGGGCCGCGAGACCCGCGCGGCGGACGAGGTGGAACGGGTTGATGCGTTGGCGGCGAAGGCCTATCAGGCGTTGAACGCAAAGGCGTGATGCCGGATTGTGCCGCCATGCAACCGGAAACCCGCGAGGCGCTCCTTCGGAAAATTTGCGTGGAGTGGGGGTTCTGTCTCGGGCCTGACGACGCCCAGCGGATTGTCGACATGCCGAAGATCGACGCTGAGGCGTTCGCGACCGCCGTGCTCGCAGCCGAACGCATGACGGAGCACGGTGACTGGAAACGCCAGCTCATGCAGGCGTTCGAATCGGCCTGACGGGCCTGCCCTACGCCCGCGCCGTCACGAGCCAGCAAGCGGAGCTCATCGCCACCATGCCGCCCGTTTCGTAGGTCGCCAGGCGTTCGGCCACGGCCGTGCGGGCCTTGGCCTGGGTCGCCGCGTCGGCCTGTTGCAGCATGCCGCCCAGCGGGCCCATGCGCAGGCTGAGCGTCATCAGGTCGCCCGGGGCGATGGGGGTGGGGACGTCCAGGGGGACGATCTCGATGTCGCGCCAGCCACTGCGCGTCAGGATGCCCCGCACACGGTCGGGCTTGGCGAAGGCCCAGCGGCCCGGCGCGTCGGGGTCCGACTGCGGCATGGGCGGCAGGAAGGGGGCGGCGGCCTCGATGGGGGCGCCGGCCAGCGGGTTGTCGGCGGGGCTGCGCCAGCAGGCGAAGGCGAGCCTGGCGTCGGGCTTGCACGCGCGGCGCAGGTTGGCGAAGGCCGCATCGAAGTCGGCGAAGAACATGACGCCGAAGCGGGAGATGGCGGCGTCGTAGGCGGCGGTTCCCAGGTCGAAGGTCTGGGCGTCGCCCTCCAGGAATTCCGCATTGGCGATCCCTTGCGCCTCGGCCGCCGCGCGGGCCGCCTCCAGCAGCGGGGCGGAGACGTCGACGCCGACGCTGCGGCCCTGGGGCCCCACGCGGCGGGCCATTTCCAGGGTGGTGGCGCCGGCGCCGCAGCCGATGTCCAGCACCGCGCCGCCCGCGCCCGGGAAGCCGGCGGCGACCACGGCGTCGCAGATCGGCTGGTTCAGGCGGTCCATCAGGTCCTGGAGATCGACCCAGGCCTGGCCGCCGGCCTGGTTCCAGTAGCTCGGCTGGGCGGGGGTCTGCGGGGGTTGGGCGGTCATGTCGGCTCCTCGGGCTTGCGGTCATCGGTCGGGTGAGGGCGCTCTGCAAGCGACTTGAGGTCAAGCGATGCGTGACATCGCCCAGCCGACGCGGCGCTCCGGGGTGCGGGCCTCGGCCCTGCGCTATTACGAGCATAAGGGGCTGATCGTGTCGTTGGGCGTCGCGGTCGGTCGCGGTTCCGGGTGGAGGCGGTCCAGGGCTAGGTTCTCAACCGTCCCCTCTCCCCTTGCGGGCGGCCCGTCGGAGACCGGTCGCATGAGGGCTCCGCTTCCTTGTTCGTGTGGTTCGTGTGGTTCGTGGACAATCTTGTTCCGCCACGCGGCGTCGCAGCTTCAAGACTTGGAACCACGAACCACACGAACGTCACGAACGGGGGGCCGGTCCAAAGGGTGCGTGGGGGTCCCGGCTGCGCCGGGGTGATTTCCGGAGGGACGTTGTGGGGTTGTCCGAGAGGCCTATCGACCCCTCTTCCGACCCTGCAAGGAGAACTTGGCTACGGCATCTCGAAGACCAGCAGCCCCGGCTGGTCCAGGGGCAGCTGGGCCACGACCTCGCCCTGGGGGTTGAGCACGGCGGTGGGGCCCCAGGCGATGCGGTCGCCGCGCTGGCCGGTGACGTCGGAGGAGATCAGCCACAGCCCGGTCTCGCGGCAGCGTTCGGCCCGCGCGGGGTTGTGGCGGTCGCGCCAGTGCTCGGCGGTGGCGTACTTCATCATGTTGTTGGCGGGGCAGACCAGCAGGGTCGCGCCCGCCTCGGCGATCTTGGCGGCGGCCTGCGGGAAGTTGGTGTCGTAGCAGATGTTGATTCCGAACCGGACGCCGCCTGCCTCGAAGGCCGGGCCGTCGGTTCCGGGGGTGAAGAAGGCTTCACCCGCCAGCAGGTGGGTCTTGCGGTAGCGGCCCAGCAGCTTGCCCGCGCAGGTCACCGCGGCGGTGTTGTGCAGGGCGCCACCCTCTTCCTCGATGAGGCCCATGACCAGGGTGGGGCCGGTCTTGGGGAGGCGGGCGAGGATGTCGGTAAAGGCCTCGCCTGTGAGGTTCAGGGCGTGGCGGCGGGCGGGCGCTTCCTGCGTGAGGTAGCCCTGCAGGTAGCCTTCCGGGAAGACCAGCAGGTCGGCGCCCTGGGCCGTCGCCTCGGCGATGACGGTCAGGGCGTAGGCGAGCGCCGCTTCAACGTCTTCGCGAAACTCAGGGGTCTGGGCGGCGGCGATGCGGGGCATTGTCTGTTCGTGTGGTTCGTGTGGTTCGTGTGGTTCGTGCTCGATCTTGATCCGCCTCGCGGCGTCACGGCGGCAAGACTTGGAACCACGAACCTCACGAACGACACGAACAGGCGGGCCGGCCTTAGAGGTTGGGGTGAATCGAGGCCCGGCTTGCGCCGGGGTAGGAGCTAATCGTCATCCCCGCCGCAGCGCAGCGGAGAGCCGGGACTCAGGGGCGGTGCGCTAGGCCCCTGGGTCCCGGATCGCCTTCGGCGTCCGGGATGACGGTGAGCGCTTACGCGCTCACCACCACGCGCTGGGCGTTCTTGGTGAGGACCTGTTCGGCCTGGCGCATGATGGCGGCGACCATGTCCTGGCAGGTGGGGATGTCGTGGATCAGGCCCTGGCTCTGGCCGACGGTCCAGATGCCGCCGTCGGTGTCGCCGGCGCCCATGACGTTGGTGCGGCCGCGAACGCCGGCCACCAGGTGGCGCACGTCCTCGATGGTCTTGGTGCTATCCTGCTGGATCGCCACGACCTCTTCGGACACCGCGTTGCGGGCCACGCGGCTGGTGTTGCGCAGGGTGCGGTTGGTGAGCAGGGTGTCGCGCTCGGTGTTCTCGACGATCTTCTTCTTCACGTTCTCATGGATGGCGCATTCCTGGGTGGCCATGAAGCGGGTGCCCATGTTGACGCCCTCGGCGCCCAGCATCAGGGCCGCGGCCAGGCTGCGGCCGTCGGCCATGCCGCCCGAGGCGATCACCGGCACGTCGCCGAGCGCGTCCACCGTGGCCGGCAGCAGCACGATCAGGCCGACATCGTCCTC
Organism: Phenylobacterium ferrooxidans; assembly: GCF_042714595.1. Taxonomy (NCBI): domain Bacteria; kingdom Pseudomonadati; phylum Pseudomonadota; class Alphaproteobacteria; order Caulobacterales; family Caulobacteraceae; genus Phenylobacterium; species Phenylobacterium ferrooxidans. The sequence goes on from NZ_JAOTJD010000029.1 coordinate 24,807, forward strand.
GCCCGGGTGACCGGCGCACTCGAAGCCGTCGATGGAGATGATATCGACGCCATGGCGCGCGGCGGTCACGGCGTGGCGGACCGAGGTGCACTTGTGGATCACCTTCACCCCGGCCGCCTTGAAGGCGGGCAGGTGCTCCGTGGGGTTGCGGCCCGCGGTCTCGACGATCTTAACGCCGCTCTCGATGATGGCTTCGCGGTACTCGTCGTAGGGGATCTTGTTCAGCGACGGCAGCAGGGTGAGGTTCACCCCGAACGGCTTGTCCGTCAGGCTGCGGCACAGCTCGATCTCCTCGAGCAGTTCCTGCTTGTTGCTGGAATGGTGGGCGACGATGAAGCCGAGCGCCCCGGCGTTTGCGACGGCGGCCACTAGCCGGGCGTGCCCGACGCCGGTCATGCCGCCCATGACGATCGGCGTCTCGACGCCGAACATCTCGGTAATCCTGGTCTTGATCATGTCTCGTCCCCTGTTGGTTTGTCTCGTTGCCGCCAGACTAGCAGGGGCGGCGCGGCGGTTTCACCTGGTTCTTTAGACCTAGCGCCATCAAGGTTCTGATCAGGGCCCGATGAGGGAAGGCCTCACCGGCAAACCCATAACGTCATCCCGGCCGCAGCGCAGCGGAGAGCCGGGACCCAGGGGCGGCGGACTGGGCTCCTGGGTCCCGGATCGGCCTGCCGGCCGTCCGGGATGACGGTGATTGTTCTTGGAGCCGCGCGCCTAAAAGCCCAACTCGGGATGGCCCGCCGCGCCCTGGGCCTGTTCGGGCAGGTGGCAGGTGAAGGTGGCGCCGGCGCCGGGCTCGCTCTCCAGGGCCACCCAGCCGCCGTGCAGCTCCACCAGGGACTTCACCAGGGCCAGGCCCAGGCCGGGGCCGCCGCGCTCGCGGCCGATGAAACGGTCGAAGATGTGCGCCTGGACGTGGAAGGGGATGCCGCGGCCGGTGTCGGAGACCTGCAGCTGGATCTCGCCCAGCGCCCGGCGGGCCGAGATGGTGACTGTGCCCTCGGGTGGGGTCTGGCGGATGGCGTTCTCGGTGAGGTGATCCAGGGTCTGGGCCAGACGCTTGATGTCGCCGCGGATCAGGCCGATGTCGTCGGGATATTCCACCTTGACCGTGACCTGGGCGGCGGCGGCCTCGTCGGCGCGGCGGGCTGCGGCGTCGTTCAGCAGCTCGGCGACGTGGACGTCCTCCAGGTCCAGCGCCATCTCGTCGGCGTCGATCTGGGCCATGTCCAGGACGTCGTCGATGGAGCGGGCGAGCTGAGTGGCGGCCGAGCGGACGGCGGCCGCGTGGCTGCGGCCGCGTTCCGACAGGTTCTCGCCGGAGCGCTCCAGCAGTTCGGAATAGCCGATGATGGTGGTGAGCGGGGTGCGCAGCTCGTAGGAGACGTTGCCCACGAAGTCGCGCTTCAGGCGCTCGGTTTCCGCCAGCGCCGCGGAGCGGTCGGCCAGAGCGCTCTCCAGCTTGCGGGCGTCGGTGACGTCGCCAAACGCGATGAGGGTCGCGCCGTCGGGCAGGGGGCGCGACTGGTAGACCACGATGCGGCTGTCGGACGTCTTCACCTCGCCGGAGATCGGCGCGCGGGCGGCGGGATCGGTGTCGGCGACGCGGCCCTTCAGCTCGCGCCAGAAGCCCATGTCGTGCAGGCGCGGGATGCAGAGCTCGACCACGCCCTCGAAGTCGTGGGCCTGGTCCAGCTGCTGGGGGGTGATGTTCCAGAAGCGCTCGAAGGCCTCGTTGTGCAGGCGCAGGCGGCCGTCGGCGCCGAACACCGCCACGGCGTCGTTGAGCTTGTCCAGGGTGGCCTGCTGCACCTGGATGAGGGCGTTGTACTGGGCCTTCAGGCGCAGCTCGCCGGTGATGTCTGAGAACAGCAGGACGATGCCGCCCAGGGGGTGGACCTGGCGGCCGACCTTGAGCGTGCGGCCGTCGGGGATGGACCACATGTCGTCGGGGCTGGCGTCCAGGGCCTCGTAGCGGTCGAGCTCGGCGGCCTTCCACTTGGTGTAGTCGGCGGTCTCGGGCAGGCGGCGGCGCTGGCGGAGGCGGTCCAGCACCTCGGAGTGGGTGGGGCGCTCGGCCAGCCAGGCGGGCTCCAGGCCCCAGAGCTCGGCGAAGGCGGTGTTGTGGAAGATCAGCCGCTTGGTCTTGGAGAAGATGGCGACGGCGTCGGCGATGTGGTTGAGGGTCTCGTCGTGGGCCTCGACGTGGCGCTTGAGGGCCTCGCGCAGCTCCTCCAGCTCGCTGACGTCCTCGGTCCAGACCCCGACGCCGCCGCCTTCTAGCGGCTGGGCGGTGATCTGGAAGGCGCGACGGCGGCCCGCGAAGGACGACCAGCGCAGGGCCTCGCGCTTCTGGCCCAGGTTGGCGGCCTCGGCGGCGAGCGCGTCGGCGGCCTTGTCGAAGCTCAGCCCCTTGGCGGCGGCGTCGTCCAGGCTGGCGGCGTCGACGGCGGCCAGCCAGGCGGCGTTGACCCAGACCGGGCTGCCGTCGGCGGCGGCGACCCAGGCCGGCGTCGAGCGCGCGTCCAGGAAGGCGGCGAAGCGCGGGGCGGTTGGCAGGCCGGCGTCCTCCCCCATCACGGCCGACAGGCGCAGCCAGGCCAGGGCGCCGGCGGCCCGGCCCTCGACGGCCACCATGCCGCCCGGGCCCTGGACCTCGAAGGCGCAGGCCTCGCCGCGCTCGAACAGGGCGCGCAGCCGCCGGGCGTGGTCGGGATCGGCGCGCATCAGGGCGGCCACCACGTGCTGGGGATCGCTGTCGCTGAGGCCGAGCGCCGAAATGCAGGCCGCCAGGCTTTCTTCACCTGAAGCCAGCAGGGCGTGGCCGTCCTCGACCGCGAGCAGGGCGGAATCGAAGGCCTCGGCCGAGGCCTGGGCGGCTTCGGCGCCGGCCTCCAGGGTGGCGATCTTCGCCCGCATCGCCTCGAGCTTGGCGTCGGATTGGCGGCGCTGGGCCAGGGCCCAGAGGGTGGCGCAGATGGCCAGCAGCACGGCGCCGGCGGCGGCGGCCAGGATCAGGTCCAGCTCGCTCATCGCGTCACCCGGGGCGCCGGTCCTTTTGCCTGCCGAATCATCAGGATGAACATAGGCGCTAAGGCGGTCTTCGGCGATAATCCAGCCATGACCGCGATCCTCTATCCGGTGGCCGCCGATGCGCAGGCCGCCCTGCAGGCGCCGCTTGCTCGGGCGGCGCGCGAACGCGAGGCGGTGGCCGCGGCGGGCCAGGAGGTGGTCTTCGTCACCGAGCCGGTGGGCCCGCCCTATGCCAGCCGCGAGGCGGCGCTGGACGCCCATGCCGGCCGGGTGGAGGACGAGCGGCCGGGCCGGGTCGTGGCCCCCGCCGCCGAGGACCGCTTCTGCCGGCTGGCCGCGATGATCGACGGGCGGCCGCCACCCCCGGTGCAGCCGAGCTTGAAGGACGGCCGCCGCTGGCCTGAGCCGAAGGCAGCGCCCCGCACGATCTGGCGGCTGCAGGTGAGCTACTGGCGGCTGGCCTCGGCGGCGCGGGCGGCGGAGGGGCCCCAGGCCCGGGCCGCCCGGCGCAAGGCCCGCGAACCCCTGGACTATCAGGCTCTCAGCGCTCTGGCCCGCACCCCCATGCGGCCGGTCAAGCCGCAGCAGCCGCTGGATATCGGTCTCTTCGAGACACGGCCCCCCGAGGCGCCGCATATCATCATGCCTGATGAGTAGCCCCCCCGACGCCAGCGCCCTGGCCCCCTCTCTCGACGACCTCGCGGCCCTGGCCGAGGCCGCCTTCGCCGCCCTGCCCGACGACTTCCGCAAGATGACCGGCGACGTGATCTTCCGGGTCGACGAGTTCGCAGGCCGCGACGTGCTCGACGAGCTGGGCATCGAGGACGCCTTCGAACTGACCGGCCTCTACCAGGGCGTCGACATCGGCCGGCGCACGGTGTTCGACCCCTCGCCGCAGCCCTCGATGATCTTCCTCTACCGCCGGGCGATCCTGGACGAGTGGGTCGACCGCGGCGACGTGACGCTGGCCGAACTGGTCAGCCACGTCCTGGTCCACGAGATCGGGCACCATTTCGGGCTGTCGGACGACGACATCGACGCGATCGAGAGGGAGTGAACCCGCGCCCGTCATCCCGGGCGACCCGCAGGGGGAGACCCGGGACCCAGGGGGATTGGTTGCGGCCCCTGGGTCCCGGCTCTCCGCTGCGCTGCGGCCGGGATGACGTAGTTTTGAAAAATGACGCCCCCGTCACCTTTATTGACTCCGTAAGGATTGCGAGTGATCGTCGCCGCAAGAGGAAACCGGGCGCCAATGCGCCTACCCCAGGAGACGAGCCCATGGCCGCCGACGGCAACATCACCAAGGACATCATCTACGAGGCCGTGTCCCCGGACGACTTCGAGGCCATGCTGGATCTCGACCGCTACGGCGCCCGCTCGACCGCCTTCGACAAGATCATCTCGGCCACCCACGACCACTTCTGGGATCCGCTCGACAAGAAGTACATCGACTTCGACGAGCCCTTCGACATGGAAAACCAGATGCTCCTGCCGGAGGACATGATCGTTTCCCTGTCCACCGACTACGTCTCCAACCACCTCAGCGACTGGAAGACCCGCGTGCGGTTCGCCAACCAGTCGGCCCTGCGGTCGTTCTCCTCGATCCTGCACGGCGAGCAGGGCGCGCTGAACCTGTCGGCCAGCCTGTGCCACGTGCTGCTGGACCAGGGGGCCCAGGAATACGCCGCCAACCAGACCCGCGAAGAGGCCCGCCACGTCACGGCCTTCGCCAAGTACATCAAGGCCCGCTGGGGCCGCCCGGTGGAAGCCGGCCCCACCCTCAAGGCCCTGCTGATCGACATCATCGGCAGCCCGGAGGTCTACAAGAAGATCATCGGCATGCAGATGCTGGTGGAGGGCCTGGCCATGGGCGCCTTCGCCACCTTCTTCAACAATATCAACGACCCGCTCGGCAAGAAGCTGATGCAGCTGGTGATGACCGACGAGGCCTTCCACCACAAGTTCGGGAAGATCTGGGCCGACCGCACCATCCCGCACCTGTCGGAAGCCGAGCACGAGATCATCGAGACCTGGGCGGCCCACTGCTTCCAGACCCTGCTGTTCAACCTGGTGGCCCCCACCCAGCAGCGCGACCTCTATGAGGAGTTCGGCCTCGATCCCGACCGCGTCATCGCCGAGATGGCCGCCAACATGAACGACGAGACCCGCCGCGAGAGCATGAAGGAGCAGTCCAACATCTTCCGCGTGCTGGTGAAGACCCTGCTGAACGCCGGCATCATCACCGAGCGGACGCGCGCCTTCTACGCCATCTATGTGGACCTCGACGAACTGAAGGCCGAGGGCGACCGCATGGTCGGCGACGACATCGCCGAGGAAGGCATCGCCTACCTGCAGGAGATCAACTTCAAGGACCGCATCGCCCAGTCGATCTCCATCGCCGCGGAGTAGGGTTTCTCTCCACCCTGAACGCGAAACGCCCGCCGGTCCCCCCGGCGGGCGTTTTTCGTGGGCCCAGGGCCTCAGCTTCCGCCCATCCCGGCGCCAGCCGGGCCCACCTTCATGCTCGGCGGTCAGGTCTGATCCCTGTTCGTGTGGTTCGTGTGGTTCGTGGACAATCTGATGGACCTCGGCGGCGTCGCGGCCGCAAGACTTGGAACCACGAACCACACGAACCACACGAACGGGACCTCTGGACGCAGGCCATAGGTGGATTTGGGCCCGCCTGCGGCGGGGCGGGCGGCAGGACCCTGGGGTGTCGGGAACCCTGCGCCTCGTTCGTCCTTGGATCAGACAACCCAAGGAGACCGACGATGGCCAAGCTCACCACCTGCCTGTGGTTCGACCACGGCGAGGCCCGCAAGGCGGCGGAATTCTACGCCGGCCTGTTCCCCGACAGCCATGTCGGACCCGCCGCGACGGCGCCCAGCGACTTTCCCGACGGCAAGGCCGGCCAGGAGCTGACCGTGGCCTTCACCGTGCTGGGCCAAGCCTTCATGGGCCTCAACGGCGGCCCCCTCTTCAAGGCCAACGAGTCCGTCTCCTTCGTGGTGGAGACCGACGGCCAGGCCGAGACCGACAGGTACTGGGACGCCATCGTCGGCAATGGCGGCCAGGAGAGCGAGTGCGGCTGGTGCAAGGACCGCTGGGGCTTCTCCTGGCAGATCACGCCCCGCCAGCTGAACCAGGCCATGAGCGACCCCGACCCGGCGGTCGCCAAGCGGGTGTTCGAGGCCATGATGACCATGGGCAAGATCGACGTGGCGAAGATCGAGGCGGCGCGGCGGGGGTAGGGGGCGCGTCTCATAGAGGACAATACCCCTCGCCGTCCTGGCGGCCGGTGTTGCGCTTTTGTTTACGACCGCCGCGCCGGCTTAAGCGAGGCCAGCATTTCCCGCCGCAGAATGGCGTTCAGGCGGCCCTGATACCCCCTGCCCTGCGACTTGAGCCAATCTAGCACATCGGCGTCTACGCGGGCGGTGATCTGCTGCTTTATGGGCCGGTAGAAGCGCCCACGGACGCCCGCGCTCCACGCCTCGTCTGACAGCTCTGGAATGTCGCTGGTGTCGATCGACTCGTCAGGCAACGCCGCCAGCTCGGCCAGGTGCTCGCGCTGCGCGTCGGTGAGCGCCGGCAGGGTTTCTGGGGTGGGGCTAACCCGTTTCGTTTTCATAACGTCGCCTCTCTCGCGGCGTGGCTCGTCGCGCTGAAATGATACGGATGACCTCGACCGACCCGCCGTCGGCGTCTTCCCCCCTGACCGTGTGCGCCACCAGGAGGATCACGACGCCCTGGACCGCCCCAACGGTTTGCCACCGTTGTTCGCCGCCCTCGATGCGGTCCTGCACCGAGATGTGCAGCGGATCCTGAAATACCTGCCGGGCTTCCTCGAAGCTCACACCGTCATGCTTGCGCTGACTTGAGAGGTTTTTAGCCTCGTCCCATTCAAATCGGACGCTGGTCAAGGCTCCCATATAATTATAGATTTGTAATTACACAAGTCGCCCGCCCTGAACTCAAAAGTCGAGGGGCCGTCCTTGTCGGATGTCTCGCCCTCCTTTCGTCCTTTGAGGACCAACCAGGAGCACCACCCAATGGCAGACGACAAGATCAAGGGACCGGCGTCCTATTTTCCGTCCATCGAGAAGACCTACGGCCGGCCGATCGCCGAGTGGAAGGCCTTGGTGCGGGGGCGGATGCCGGCCAAGCACATGGAGCTCGTCGCCATGCTGAAGGCTGACCATGGGATGGGGCATGGGCATGCGAACGCCATCGTGGCGCACACGCTGGCGGAGGAGGGGGCGTAGGCGGGCGGCGGGATTGGGGGGCGTACGCAATTCGCGGCGGCCTCAGCGCCCCTTGCGGACGGTGGCCGGTCGTAGACCGATGATGGGTCACTCTCCCCGCTCAGAACAATAAGCGTCATCCCGGGCGACCCGTAGGGGAGACCCGGGACCCAGGGGGATTGATTGCGGCCCCTGGGTCCCGGCTCTCCGCTTCGCTGCGGCCGGGATGACGAAGTGGGTTTGCTGGAGAGGTTTCTCGACCCGGCGGGGGGAGGAGGACGCGCATAGCCTCTCGCTCAATTCAGGCAGCCCCCTAGCCCCGGCTGACCTTCAGGACGCGGAGCGCGCGCAGGCGGCCGTCGCGGTCGGGCCATTGGATGGATTGGCCGGCCTTCAGGCCCAGCAGGCCGGCGCCGACCGGGCTGAGGACCGAGACCTTGTTCGCCGCGATGTCGGCTTCCCCCGGATAGACCAGCTGGACGGTGCGGGTCTCGCCGTGGGCGTCGTCGAGGAATTCCACCGTCGAGTTCATGGCCACCACGCTGGCGGGGACCAGGGGGCGGACCTGGGCGCGCTCCAGCTCCTCGCGCAGGCCGCTGCGGTCGGCGGGCGCGCGGTCGATCAGCAGGAACAGGCGGTCGGCGTCGGTTTCGCTGACCTGGATGGGGGGACGGGCAAGGGTCTTGGACGGCATGGGAAGTCTCCGGGCGGGCGCGCGGCGGCGCGGGCCGACGATGTCGGGGGTCAGGTCAGGTTTTCAGAAAGGCCCCGGACTCGCGCGGCTGCGCGTCGGAATCCGGGGCTAGGAGCCTGCGAGGAGGCTGCCGCCGTGGTGGCGAAAACGCCGGAAGGTTGGCCGGGAGAACATCGGGCCATTCAGGCGCCTGGCGCCGGGCCTGTCAAACCACGCCTGCGTGGGGCGAGGCGCCTGTCGCGCCGCCGGCAAGCCGACTAGGGTCGGCTCTCGGGTCTTTGTAGGGAGTTTCTCGATGCGGCTTTCGCGGCGTGACTTTGGACTGGGGATCGCGGGCGCGGCGGCGGCCTCCTCGGCCCTGGCGGCGGCCCCTGCGCCGAGCGACCTCGACGCCGCCCTGACCGCCTATCTGGACGCGGCCTTCGAGGCCGAGCTGGCGCAGGAGCCCGAGCGCCTGACGCGCCTGGGCCGCAAGACCGCCAACGACCAGCTCACCGACGAGAGCGAGGCGGCCCTTGCCGCGCGGCTGGATTGGCGCCGCGCCAGTGTCGCGGAGATGAAGCGGCGGTTCCCCGTGGCCGGGCTCTCGGAGGACGGCCGCACCTCCTACGACATGTGGGTCCTGGCCCTGGCGCGAGCGGAGGAGGCCTACAGGTGGCGGGGGCATGGCTATGTCTTCGACCGGAATGGGCCCCACACCAGCCTGCCCAACTTCATCATCAACCAGCACCGGGTCGATAGCGCAGCCGACCTCGCCGCCTATGCCGCGCGGGTGGCGGCCATCGGGCCGGCGCTGGAGGTTCGGCTGGCCCAGGCTCAAGCTTCGGCGGCCAAGGGGGTGCGGGCGCCGCGCTTCGCCTATGACCAGGCGGCAGGCGAAGTGCGACGGCTGACCACCGGGGCGCCCTTCGATGGCGGGCCCGACTCCGCCCTGTTCGCCGACGCCAAGGCCAAGGCCGGCAGGCTGCGGGCGTCTGGCAAGATCGATGCGGCCGGCGAGGCCGCGGCGGTGAAGGCCGTCGCCGAGGCCATGACCGGCGCGATGAAGCCCGCCTATGACCGCATCGGCGCCTGGCTGGCCAGCGACCGGGCGCAGGCCTCGGCCCTGCCGCAGGGGGCCGGCGCCCTGCCGGACGGGGCGGCCTATTACCAGGCCATGCTGCGCCAGCAGACCACCACCGACATGACCGCCGATCAGATCCATGCGCTCGGCCTGTCGGAAGTGGCGCGCATCCGGGCCGAGATGGAGACGCTGAAGGCCAGGATCGGGTTCTCAGGGTCCCTGGAAGACTTCTTCGTCCACCTGCGCAGCGACGACCGCTTCTATGTGAGCAACGACGAGGCCGGCCGGGCGCGGTACCTGGCCCTGGCCGAGGGGCATCTGGCGGCCATGAAGGCGCGGCTGCCGGAGATGTTCGGGCGGCTGCCGAAGTCGGACCTGGTGGTCAAGCGGGTGGAGGCGTTCCGCGAGGAGCCGGGCGGGGCGGCGCACTATTCGTCGGGCGCGCCGGACGGCTCGCGGCCCGGGGTGTTCTACGTCCACCTGGCCGATGTGCGGGCCACCCCGATCTACGAGATCGAGGGCACGGCCTATCACGAGGGCTGGCCGGGGCATCACCTGCAGATCTCGCTGGCCGCCGAGCTGACCGGCCTGCCGGTGTTCCGCACCCAGTACAGCTACGGCGCCTATGTCGAGGGCTGGGGTCTCTATGTGGAACGGCTGGCCAAGGAGGCGGGGTTCTACACCGACCCCTACAGCGACTTCGGGCGGCTGGGGCGCGAGATCTGGCGGGCGATCCGGCTGGTGGTGGACACCGGCGTCCACGCCAAGGGCTGGAGCGAGGCGCAGGCCACGGCCTACTACACCGCCAACTCGCCGCAGCCGGCCGGCAAGATCAGCTCGGAGATCCGGCGCTACTTCGTCATGCCGGGCCAGGCGACCTCCTACATGGTGGGGCAGGCGCGGATATTGGCGCTGCGGGCGCAGGCGCGCGAGGCCCTGGGCGCGCGCTTCGACCAACGGGGGTTCCACGACCTGGTGCTGGGGGCCGGCGCCCTGCCGCTGCCGGTGCTGGAGACGCGGGTCCAGCGCTGGGTGACGGCGCAGAAGGGGTAGGTGGCGGGAGGCCGAAACGGCACAGGTGTTCGAGGCTCGCGGCCGCGAGCGGGCGCCCTGTCGCGGAAATGCGAGTCTTCTCTACGGTTTAGCTGCCGTGCAATGGTCCAATTCGTGCTGTTGAACCCTTAAAGCTTCCGGTTCGCGCCGGGGGCGTTTTAAATTTCACAATCGACGGGTACCGGTTAGCGATGTCGACCATGCGTTCCTTGGCCACCCTGCTCGCCGCCGCCGCCGCTGTCCTGATGGGGACCGCGCCCGCCCTGGCCGCGCCCTCACCGCCGGCCGAGAAGATCGAGCTGACCAAGATGACCGGCCGCTGGTACGAGGTGGCCCGCATGCCCAACAAGACCCAGAAGGACTGCCAGGGCGGCACGTCGGACTGGGTGCGCAGCGGCGAGGGCTATTCGGTGGTCCAGGCCTGCCACAAGGGCGCCCTCACGGCGCCGGCCACCGAGTGGAAGGCCAAGGCCAAGGTCATCGATCCCAAGACCAACGCCCGCATCAAGATGAGCTTCTTCGGCGGCATGCTGAGCCAGGAATACTGGGTGCTGGCCCACAAGTCCGACTGGCTGATCCTGGGCACCCCCAACGGCAACTACATGTGGCTGATGTCCCAGCGCCCGACGCTGAGCGCCCAGGCCAAGGCCCAGGCCGTCGCCCGGGTGAAGCAGCTGGGCTACGACGTCAGCCGGCTGGAATACCCGGCTCCGGCGCGGAACTGACGCCGCGGGCCTTGATTCCGGAACGAAGCCGGAACAAGACTTGGCGATGGATGTCATTGTCACCGTCACCCGGCCGCAGATCACCACCACCGTCACCCGTGGCGCGGCGCGGCTGCTGATCGACCTGGGCTATGCGCCGCTGGCGGAGGTGACCCTGCCCAATGGCCGGCGCGCCGACCTGATGGCCCTGTCGCGCAAGGGCCACATCCTGATCCTCGAGGTGAAGTCCGGGCTGGAGGACTTCCGGGTGGACCGCAAGTGGCATGAGTACATGCCCTATTGCGACGCCTTCGCCTTCGCCGTGGCCCCGGAGTTTCCGCGGGAGATCCTGCCCGATGAGCCGGGCCTGGTGGTCTGCGACGGCTTCGGCGGCGCGGTGCTGCGCGAGGCGCCGAGCGTTCCCCTGGCCGGCGCGAGGCGCAAGGCGCTCACCATCGCCTTCGGACGCCTCGCGGCCCTGAGAGCGGCCGGAGGGCAGGGGACGCTGCTGGAGGCATGAGCACTCAAAACAACGTCATCCCGGACGGCCGATAGGCCGATCCGGGACCCAGGGGCCCAGCGCACCGCCCCTGGGTCCCGGCTCTCCGCTTCGCTGCGGCCGGGATGACGAAACAGGGGGAGCGCGGTGGAGCAGAGCTCCTATGTCTATATTCTCGCCAGTGGACGGAACGGCACGCTCTACACCGGCGTCACCAGCGACTTGGCCCGCCGGGTCTACGAGCATCGCGAGGGGCGCACGCCTGGCTTCACGCGGACCTACGGGGTCAAGCGCCTCGTCTGGTACGGGACCTTTTCGAGCATCCACGACGCCATCCATGCCGAGAAGCAGATCAAGCGCTGGCGGCGGAGCTGGAAGTTGGAGCTCATAGAGAAGATGAACCCACAATGGGTGGATCTCTACGAGACGCTCAACGGATAAGTGACAGCGCCCCAGGCGGCTCTAAATGCTCTAGCGCGGCGCCCGTTTGGCGAGGATGCGTTGCAGGGTGCGGCGGTGCATGTTGAGGCGGCGCGCGGTTTCCGAGACGTTGTGGCCGCAGAGCTCGTAGACCCGCTGGATGTGCTCCCAGCGAACGCGGTCGGCGCTCATGGGGTTGTCCGGCGGGGGCGGGTTCTCGTCCTTGCGGGCCAGCAGGGCGCGGGCCACGTCGTCGGCGTCGGCGGGCTTGGAGAGGTAGTCGATGGCGCCCGACTTCACCGCGGCCACGGCGGTGGCGATGTTGCCGTAGCCGGTGAGCATGATGACCTTGGCGTCGGGGCGGGCGTCGCGGACGGCCTCCACCACCTTCAGGCCGGTGCCGTCCTCAAGCCGCATGTCGAGGACAGCATAGGCCGGGGCGAAGGTGCGCACCGCGGCCAGGGCCTCGGCGACGCTGCCCACCAGCACCGGCTCGAAGCCCCGCTGTTCGAGGGCGCGGCCAAGCCGGGTTCGCAGCGGCGCATCGTCGTCGAGCACAAGCAGGCTCTTGTCGGGAAGGGCGGCGATATCGGCGGAGAGATCTGTCATTACGCAACCCCGGATAGTCGTGTTTGTCAGTGTCGCCCTCTGCGGCATCATGTCGCGTTCGGGGGCCTGCGCAAGCGCAAACCGGACGTTGTTCAGACCAGGGGCGCCTCGATCCTGGCCCGCGGCCAGCGCGCGGAAACCACCGCGCCGCGCGGGCGTCCATTCTGGAAAGTCACCGCCGCCCCGGTTCGTTCCAGCAAGGTCTTGGCGATGAAGAAGCCCAGCCCCATGCCGATGTGGCCGGTGCGCGAACCCTCCGCGCCTGGACGGGTGGTGACATAGGGCTCCCCCAGCTTGGCCAGCACCTCGGGCGCGAAGCCCGGGCCGTCGTCGCGCACCTCCATGGAGACGCTGACGGCGTCGAAGCGGGCGGTGATCAGCACCTCCGAGGTGGCGAAATCGACGGCGTTCTCCACGAAGGAGGTGAGGGCGTGCAGCACCTCGGGCATGCGCCAGATGTCGGGGGACTGGACGCCGGCCGCCCCGGTGACGATGGCCTCGACCCGCACCCCCTTCACCCCGGCATGGGGCTCGATCACCTCATGGACCAGCTGCAGCAGGCTCATGCGCTCGTGGACCTCGTCGGAGGCCTCGGCCGGGGCGTCGGTGAGGCGGCGCAGGATCTCGCGGCAGCGGGCGGCCTGGGCGATCAGCAGGTCGGCGTCCTCCTTGACCTGCGGGGTGGGCGCCTCGCGGGCCAGCTCCTTGGCGACGATGGCGATGGTGGCCAGGGGCGTGCCCAGCTCATGAGCCGCGGCGGCGGCCAGGGCGCCGAGCGCCGAGAGCCGCTGCTCCCGCGACAGCACCGTCTGGGTGACGTCGAGGGCCAGGGCCATGCGGATGGATTCCTGCGCCGCCTGGCGCACGCTGCCGGCGATCACCCCGATGCCGGCGACATTGGCCGCCGCCGCCCCGATCATGAAGCTCAGGGGGAAGTTCATGGTGGCGCCCCCCGCGGCCGGGAGCGGCAGGTGGAAGAAGGCCAGGGCCACCGAAGCCCCCACCGCCGCGCCGCCGAGAATCAGCAGGGGCTTCAGCGGCAGGGTCGCGGCCGCCAGGGTGATGGGCGCGATGAGCATCAGGATGAACGGATTGGCGGCGCCGCCGGTGAGGAACAGCAGGATGCTGATCTGGGCGATGTCGAAGCCGAGCTGCGCCGTGGCCTCCCAGTCGGCCATCATCCTCTGGCCCGGAGAGGCCACCCCGGTGAGCAGGTTGATCCAGGCGGCCACCCCGATCAGGCCAAAACAGATGGCGTAAGGCGCCTTGAACCCCAGGAAGACCCCGCCGATCAGCAGGATGGCCACCTCGCCGAGGATCAGGGTCCAGCGCAGGGTGACGAGGGTGCGCATGCGCAACCGCCCGTGGCCGGCGCCGCGCATGTCCCAGGCCAGCTCGTCTTGCGCCTGGACCGGGCTTTGCCTATCGAGGCCGGTAGCCGGCCCCGACGGCGTCGGAGTTTTGACGGACGCCATTCGGGCAGGAGCATCCTGCAAGTCGCACCTCGTGACGAGACAAAAGGTTCACCCATGACCCGCCGCAACCTGATCGTGATCGCCGCCTGTGTCCTGGGGCTGATCCTGGGGGGCGCCCTGGCCTGGAAGAGCGGGGCCTTCAAGCCCGCGCCGGCCACGCGGGTGGGCGGACCGTTCCAGCTGGTGGACCAGACCGGCAAGCCGGTCACCGAGGCGGTCCTGAAGGGCAAGTGGAGCGTGGTGTTCTTCGGCTTCACCTACTGCCCGGACGTCTGCCCCTCCACCCTGCAGGCGATGGGCCTGGCGCAGGAGCGGCTGGGGGCGAAGGCCAAGGACGTCCAGTTCGTCTTCATCTCGGTGGACCCGGAGCGCGACACCCCGGCCCAGATGGCGACCTATCTGGACAACGATGTCTTTCCCAAGGGGACCATCGGCCTGACCGGCGCCCCCGCCCAGGCGGCGGCGGCGGCCAAGGCCTATCGGGTGTTCTACGAAAAGCAGGGGACCGGGGCCGACTACCTGATCAATCACTCGACCCCGAGCTACCTGATGAACCCGCAGGGGCGCTTCGACCGGGTCCTGCCCTTCGGGATCGGGCCCGACGAGATCGTGACCCAGATCTCCGCCGCCATGCGCGAATAGGAAGCTCTCCCTCCGGGGAAGGAGGGAAGCGTCACCGCGTCGCCACGCCGCAGGGTGGAACTCAAGAGGGCTAGACTCTCTTAAGCCTCAGCGTGCATGCTGCAATGCACAACGGGACCATTGCGTATGCTCTATACGATGTATGAAGCCGGCTACTACGCCGCCTCGCCGCTCCGGTTCGCGGCTCGCGCCGCACGCGGCTTCTGGTCGTCGCCGCTCAATCCGGCCAAGGACAGCGACCTGGGACGACGGCTGTTCGCCGGCGCCGACCTGTTCGCCAACCTGACCCGCCGCTACGGCCGCCCGGCCTGGAACGTCGATTCCGTGCAGATCGACGGCAAGGCGGTCCGCGTCACCCAGACCGAGGTCTGGTCCAGCCCCTGGGTGAAGCTCACCCACTTCAGCCGCAACATGGCCGACATGCGCAAGGCCGGCCGTCGTGAGCTGGAGCCGGCGGTGCTGATCGTCGCCCCGCTTTCGGGCCACTACGCCACCCTGCTGCGCGGCACGGTGGAGGCCTTCCTGCAGGACCACGAGGTGTTCATCACCGACTGGTCCAACGCCCGCGACGTGCCACTGCATGCCGGTCGCTTCGACTTCCACGACTACCTCGACCATGTGCGCGAGATGCTGCGCCTGCTGGGCCCGCGCCCGCATGTTGTCGCCGTCTGCCAGCCCGGGCCCGCCGTGCTGGCCGCCGCGGCCCTGATGGCCGAGGACAACGAGGACAGTCGCCCCGGCACCATGACCTTCATGGGCTCGCCCATCGATGCGCGGCTGTCGCCCACGGTCACCAACAAGCTGGCGGAGGAAAAGCCCTTCGCCTGGTTCAAGTCCAACATGATCGACACCGTGCCGGCGCCCTATCCGGGCCTGGGGCGGCGGGTCTATCCGGGCTTCGTGCAGCTCTACAGCTTCATGTCGATGAACGCCGACAAGCACCAGGACGCCCACAAGCAGTATCTGGAAGACCTGATGAAGGGCGACGGCGACGCCGCCGACAAGCATCTGGAATTCTACGACGAGTACCTGTCGGTGCTGGACCTGCCCGAGGAGTTCTACCTTCAGACAGTCGATTATGTGTTCCAGTCCTACCTGCTGCCCAAGGGCGAGCTGACGCACCGGGGCCGCGCGGTGCAGCCCGCGCTGATCAAGGACATCGGCCTGCTGACCGTCGAGGGTGAGAACGACGACATCTCCGGCATCGGCCAGACCCAGGCGGCCCACACCCTGTGCTCGGGCCTGCCCGAGGGGTTCAAGGAAGACTACGTCCAGCCGCACGTCGGCCACTACGGGGTCTTCAACGGCCGCCGGTTCCGCGAGGAGATCTATCCCCGGGTGCGGGCCTTCATCCGCAAGTCGGAAGCCGGTTTCGAAAAGACCCGCGACGCCGCCAACGCGGCCTGACCTCCTGTCTCGCGCGACGGGGCTCCCGCTGCGGGAAAAGCAGCTTAGATAGGGGTCATGTCCCTGTTCGGCCGCCCCCTGGCTGACGGCGACCGGCTGGATGTCGCCGGGGCCGTCGTCCGCCTGAAAGTCCATACCCGCGCCCGCCGCGTCTCCCTGCGCCTGGACCGCACCCGGCGCGAGGTGGTGGCCACCGCGCCCTCGGTCCGGCGGCTCAGCGAGGCCGCCGCCTTCGCCACGGAGCGCGCCTCCTGGATCGCCGCGCGCCTGGCCGAGCTGCCGCAGAGCCAGTCCATCGCGCCGGGCGTCACCATCAGCCTGTTTGGCCAGCCCTGCCGCCTGGAGAGCGCCGCCCACCCGGTGCGGTTCTTCCCGGCCACAGAGACTGAGCCCGCCCGAATCGCGGCCCGCGGCGAGGGGGAGACCTATGCTCGCGCCGTCGCGCGCGTTCTGAAGAAGCAGGCCCTGGCGACGTTCGCTGAGCGGACCGCCCACTATTGCGCGGCCCTCGGCGCCAGAATGCCGGCGGTGACGGTGATGGACGCCCGCGGCCGGTGGGGCTCATGCCGCCCGGGCATGATCGGCAAGCCGGCCTCGATCCGCTATAGCTGGCGGCTGGCCTTGGCCCCCTTCGAGGTGGCCGACTATGTGGTGGCCCACGAGTGCGCCCACCTCCTGGAGCTCAATCACGGCGCGGCCTTCTGGGCCCATGTGAAGGCCCTGGTGGGGGATGAACGCCCGCATCGCGCCTGGCTGCGGGCCGAGGGCGCGAGGTTGCACGCCTTCGGGGCCTAGACCCTTTCCGGATCAGGTTGAATCAACCTGATCGGATCAAAAGGGTCTATCTCCTTGAAGTTAGAGCATGTCCGGGTGGCGAACCGGCCCCCACTTGCGCCTGACATGGTCTAGGGAATCATCCTTCTCTCTTTTTTGGAGAAGGTGGGGGACGGAGACCGATCGGATACGGAGGCGCGCTCCGCTCGAGTTCTCCCTTGTTCGTGTGGTTCGTGTGGTTCGTGGACAAGCTTGTCCGGCCTCGCGGCGTTGAGGCGCTGAGAATTGGAACCACGAACCACACGAACATGGGTCAGACCGAAGTCCTCACATGACGTCGTCCCGGCTTTCGCCGGGAAGAGTGGAGTCACCGGGCACGCCGATGACCCTCGTCCGGCCGCCCCCTAGAACGGAATATCTTCCGCCGGCTGCCGTTCCGGGGGCGGCCCCGCGCCCGGGCCGTCGCCGGACAGCAGGTCGCCGATGGGGTCGCTGGCCGGGGCCGGGGCCTGGACCGGGGGCGGAGCCATGGTCCCGCCGGGGATCGCCTGGGTCTTCAGGCGAGGCAGGGCGGCGGTCATGAAGTCGCGCCAGATGCCGGCCGGGGCGCCGCCGCCGGTGACCCCCTTCATGGGGGTGTTGTCGTCGCGGCCCACCCAGACGGCGGTGACGAAGCCGCCGGTGTAGCCGACGAACCAGGCGTCGCGGTAGTCGCTGGTGGTGCCGGTCTTGCCGGCGATGTCGAAGCCGGCGACGCGCGCCTTGGTCCCGGTGCCGCTGGTGATCACCTGGCGCATCATCTGGTTCATGTACTGCAGGGCGGGAGAGCCGATCACCGAGCGGCGCGCGGACCTGTCCATCCCGTGGTCGTAGAGGACCTTGCCGCTGGCGGTGCGGATGCGCTCGATGCCGTAGCCCTTGGCCAGGTAGCCGCCGTTGGAGAAGGGGGCGTAGGCCTGGGCCATGTCCATGGGGCTGACCTCGACGGCGCCCAGCGCCATGGAGGGGTCGAGCTGGATGTGAGAGGTGATCCCCAGACGCCGCGCGGTGGCCGCCACATTGCCGGTGCCCACCTCATTGGCCAGGCGCGCGGCGACGGTGTTGATGGACTGGGCCAGGGCGGTCTGCAGGCTCATGGGGCCGAGGAACCGGCCAGTATAGTTCTTCGGCTCCCAGGTTCCGATCTTGAGCGGCTCGTCCACCACCGGCGTGGCCGGCGTGCGGCCCTGTTCCATGGCGGCGAGATAGACGAAGGGCTTGAAGGACGAGCCGGCCTGGCGCTGGGCCATGGTGGCGCGGTCGAACTGGCTGTCGGCATAGGATGAGCCGCCCACATAGGCGCGGATGCGGCCTTCGCCATCGATGGCCACCAGGGCGCCCTGGCCGACGCCCTGGGCCTTGGAGCCGGCGACCCCGCGGCGCAGGGCCTGTTCGGCGGCGGTCTGGATCGGCAGGTCCAGGGTCGTTTCCACCACCAGGTCCTCGGTGGGTTCGCCCACCAGGGAGCGGACCTGATCGTCCACCCAGTCGGTGAAGTACTGGGCGCGCTGGTTGGCCAGCACCGGGTTGACGCGGACGGGGGTCTTGAAGGCCTCGGCGCGCTGCTCCGGCGTGATGGCGCGGGTGCGGACCATCTCGTCCAGCACGATGGTGGCGCGCCGGGCGGCGCGGTCGGTGGCCGAGACCGGCGAATAGCGCGAGGGGCCCTTCATCATCCCGGCCAGCAGGGCGCTCTCGCCGATGGTCAGCTGGGAGGCGGGCTTGTTGAAGTAGCGCTGGGCGGCGGCCTCGATGCCATAGGCCCCGGCGCCGAAATAGACCCGGTTCAGATAGAGGGAGAGGATCTCCTTCTTGGAGAACTTGGCCTCCAGCCAGACGGCCAGGATCAGCTCCTGGGCCTTGCGGCGGTAGGTCTGGTTGGCGGTCAGGAAGAGGTTGCGCGCCAGCTGCTGGGTGATGGTGGAGCCGCCGCGCAGGGGGCCGCCAGTATGGGTCACATTATAGATGGTGGAGCGCAGGATGCCCCAGGGGTTGAAGCCCCAGTGCCAGTAGAACCAGCGGTCCTCGATGGCGATGAAGGCCTTGGGCACGTAGGGCGGCAGCTTGTCGAGGTCGACGGGGGGCGCGTACTGGCTGCCGCGCACCGCCACCAGGGCGCCCGATCGGTCCAGATAGGAGATCGAGGGCTGGCGCTTGACGTCATAGAGCTTGGAGGTGTCGGGCAGGTCCACCGCGAACACCGCGAAGAAGGCCACCAGGAAGATGAGGCCCCAGACCCCGATCACCGCGCTCCAGTAGAGAACGGCTTGGGCGGGTGTGCGAGGGGCCCTACGGGGCGACTGCGCATTGGCCATAGGGTCTTTGGTCCTGAAAGGGTCGTCCCGCTCGGGGCGACTGATAGCCCAGCCGCACCAAACACGCGACAAGATTGACGGGGTGTGAATGGGGCGCTTTCGGGACCGACCGCCCGACCTGTGCAATAACGCATAACGGCGTTGCGAAAAAAGCGATTGCGGCCGATCTTAACAGTGTTATCTTAGCGTTGCTTAGTTCGGAGCGCGCCAAGGGTGGGGATACCCGAGGCGGCCCACGGTCCGCACGGCCAGGTTCCCCCGGGGATCTGTTTTCTCCCCGAAACGCCTGGAGGGCTCCATGAAGCTCCAAACCCTTTCGGCCGCCTGCGCGGCCGCCTTCACCCTTTCCTTCGCCAGCGGCGCCCTCGCCGCCGAGCCGGTCACCGCCAAGCTGGCCAACCCGATCGCCGAAAAGACCAAGTTCATCGCCGGCGGCGCCGTCTTCCTCTGCCAAGCCGACGCCTGCGTCGCCTCGGCCCCGTCCTCGCAGACCTTCGCCGCCTCGACCTGCAAGGCCGTGGCCAAGAACGTCGGCGCGATCGCCTCCTTCGGCGTCGGCGGCAAGACCCTGGACGCCGACAAGCTGGGCGCCTGCAACGCCGCGGCCGCCCCGGCCACCCAGATGGCCGCCCAGTAGTCTCTATTGGCGGGGATGGGCGGCTCTCCCGTCCTTTCCCGCCGACCCGGCTCGCGGCGCAGCCTCCCAGCCGCTCCAAACTTTTCGTCGAGCCCAACTTCAGGGCGCCGGATATTCCCGGCGCCCTTTTTCTTTTGCGCGGGTCCGCTTAAGAGAGCGGCCACATGACCGACACGCTTCGACAAGACGCCGCCTTCCCGGGCGGCCCAGCCGCCGCCGCCTCGCTGCTGGAGCCCCTGCTGGCCGGCGCCGCGGGCGTGGGCGCGGAGCCTGTCTCTATCACCCTGGACTATGGACGCGTTCCGTCAGCGGGCGATCCGGTGACGGCGGAGGCCTGGATCGACCGGGCCACCCGCACCCTGGTCTTCGCCCACGCGCGCCTGACCACGGCGAACGGCGATCTCGTGGCGAGCGGTTCGGCGGTGTTTCGGCGGCAAGCGCCCGCCCTGGTCGCTGTTTAAATGAATTGGGACGGCTCTATACGGTCCGGTTTGGTTGCGGCCTGTAAAGTCGCGTGCTATCAGGCGCGCGGCTTCGGGCCAGGGTTTCCCAGGTCCAGCCGGCCAATGTGCTTTTCCAAGCGCTTTCAAGCCTTTAGGCCGCGGTGAGGGACACCTTATTCGCGGCTTTCGACACGCACGGGCGGACAAATTAAGTGGCGGACGATTCCAAGACTTCGAATGTGGGCGGCAGATATGCTCAGGCCCTCTTCGACCTCGCGACCGAAGACAAGAACCTGGCGGCCGTTGAGGCCGACCTGAAGGCGCTCAAGGCCATGCGCGCAGAGTCCAAGGATTTCCGCACCTTGCTGGCTTCCCCGGCCTTCAGCTCCGAGGACAAGAGCCGCGCGATCGCGGCCCTTTCGGCCAAGGCCCAGTTCAACAACACCACCCGGAAGTTCCTCGGCCTGATGGCCGCCAACGGCCGCCTCGCGGCGCTGCCGGCGGCGATCACGGCCTTCGAGGCCCTCTCGGCCAAGAGCCGCGGCGTCGTCGCGGCCACCGTCACCACCGCGGTCGCCCTGACCGCGGCCCAAGCCAAGGGCGTCGCGGCCTCGCTGCGCACCGCCCTGGGCAAGGACCCTGAAATCGAGACCCGTGTCGATCCGTCCATCCTGGGCGGTATCAAGGTGCGGGTCGGCTCGCGACTGTTCGATGCTTCACTTCGTTCGAAGCTCGATTCCCTCAAGTTCGCCCTGAAGAGAGCGTAAGAAGACATGGATATCCGCGCCGCCGAAATTTCGGCCATCCTCAAGTCGCAGATCGCCAATTTCGGCGAAGAGGCTGACGTTTCCGACGTCGGTCAGGTGTTGTCCGTCGGTGACGGCATCGCCCGCGTCTTCGGTCTGGACAATGTCCAGGCCGGTGAAATGGTCGAGTTCCCGAAAGCCGGGGTGAAGGGCATGGCCCTGAACCTCGAACGCGACAACGTCGGGGTCGTCATCTTCGGCGACGACCGCGCCATCTCGGAAGGCGACGAAGTCCGCCGCCTCTCGGAGATCGTGGACGTGCCGGTGGGCCGTGGCCTGCTGGGCCGCGTCGTCAACCCGCTGGGCGAGCCGATCGACGGCAAGGGTCCGATCACCAACGTGGCCGAGCGCCGCCGGGTGGACGTGAAGGCCCCGGGCATCATCCCGCGCAAGTCGGTGCACGAGCCCGTGCAGACCGGCCTGAAGGCCATCGACAGCCTGATCCCGGTCGGCCGCGGCCAGCGCGAACTGATCATCGGTGACCGTCAGACCGGCAAGACCGCCGTCGCCATCGACGCCATCCTGAACCAGAAGTCGATCAACGCCGGCGATGACGAGAGCGCCAAGCTCTACTGCATCTACGTCGCCATCGGCCAGAAGCGCTCCACCGTCGCCCAGATCGTCAAGACCCTCGAGGAGCGCGGCGCGCTCGACTACACCATCGTGGTCGCCGCCACCGCCTCCGAGCCGGCCCCGCTGCAGTTCCTGGCGCCGTTCTCGGGTTGCGCCATGGGCGAGTGGTTCCGCGACAACGGCATGCACGCCGTCATCATCTATGACGACCTCTCCAAGCAGGCCGTGGCCTATCGCCAGATGTCCCTGCTGCTGCGCCGCCCGCCGGGCCGCGAAGCCTATCCGGGCGACGTCTTCTACCTGCACTCCCGCCTGCTGGAGCGCGCTGCGAAGCTGAACGAGGATAACGGTTCGGGCTCGCTGACCGCCCTGCCGCTGATCGAGACCCAGGCCAACGACATCTCGGCCTACATCCCGACCAACGTGATCTCCATCACCGACGGCCAGATCTTCCTGGAAACCGACCTGTTCTTCCAGGGCATCCGCCCCGCCGTGAACGTCGGCGCCAGCGTGAGCCGCGTGGGCTCCTCGGCCCAGATCAAGGCCATGAAGACCGCCGCCGGCCCCATCAAGAGCGAGCTGGCCCAGTACCGCGAGCTGGCCGCCTTCGCCAAGTTCGGCTCCGACCTCGACGTCACCACCCAGCGCCAGCTGGCCCGCGGCGAGCGCCTGACCGAGCTCCTGAAGCAGCCGCAATACTCGCCGCTGACGGTCGAAGAGCAGGTCGCGGTGATCTATGCCGGCACCCGCGGCTACCTCGACACCATCCCGACCGCTCAGGTCGGCCGGTTCGAGGCCGAGCTGCTGAGCCACCTGCACGCCAAGCACCAGGGTCTGCTGGACACCATCCGGACGACCAAGGAGCTCAAGGGTGACACCGAGCAGGCTCTGAAGGACGCCCTGGCCGCCTTCGTCGCGACCTTCGCCTAAGGCCTGAGTCGATGGCCCCCGAGCCCAAAGCCCTGAGCGCCTGGTCCGGCGCGTTCGGCGATCGGTATACGGAGCGCAGTGGCGCTTCGGCCGACGCCGTTCGCGGCCGCGCGCGGGTATGGGCCGAGGTGCTGTCGAAGATGGAGGGCGACATGCCGGGAAGCGCCATCGAGGTCGGCCCGAACCTGGGCCTCAACCTGATGGGCATCGCGGCGCTGTCGGACATGGAGCTGTGGGGCATCGAGCCCAACGCTTCGGCCCGGGAGCGGCTTGTCGCCGACGGCGTCCTGCCGGCCGACCACGTGATCGAGGGCTTCGGCCACGCGATCCCGATGGCCGACAAGGCGGTCGACCTGGCCTTCACGTCGGGCGTGCTGATCCATGTGGATCCCAGCCTGCTCGAGGCGACGATGCGGGAAGTTCACCGGGTCGCCGCCAAGTACGTTTTTTGTTCTGAGTATTTTTCGCCGAAGCCGGAGGCCATTCCCTATCGCGGGGAAACCGACCTGCTCTTCAAGAACGACTTCGGCGGGCTCTACCTGGATATGTTTTCCGACCTGGTGCTGGTCGATTACGGCTTCTTCTGGAAACGGACGACCGTGATGGATAACTGCACCTGGTGGTTGTTTAGAAAGGTCTGAGGCGAGAAATGGCTAGCCTCAAGGAAATGCGCGACCAGATCAAAAGCGTGGAATCCACGCAGAAGATCACGCGCGCGATGCAGATGGTGGCCGCGGCGAAGCTTCGTCGCGCGACCGACGCCGCCCAGAACGCCCGGCCCTATGCCGAGCGGATCGCCACGGTGATCGCCAACCTGGCCGCGGGGGTCTCCGGCGACGGGGCGCCCAAGCTGCTGGTGGGCACGGGGCGTCAGGACCGTCACCTGGTGGTGGTGGCCTCCTCCGACCGCGGCCTGGCCGGCGGCTTCAACTCCTCGATCATCCGCGCCGCCCGCGAACGGATCAACGCCCTGCTGGCCGAAGGCAAGGACGTGAAGATCATCACGGTGGGCAAGAAGGCGCGCGACCAGTTCCGCCGCGTGTTTGGCGACCGCTTCGTGGCCACCTTCGAAGCCGGCGTGCCGGGCCTGGCCTCGGCCCAGCCCGTGGCCGACAAGATCACCGAGCTGTTCGAGACCGGCCAGGTGGATGTCGTGACCCTCGCCTTCAGCCGCTACAAGTCGGTGGTCGTGCAGACCCCGACCCTGACCCAGCTCATCCCCGCCCAGATCGCCGGCGCCGCCGCCACGATCGACCTCAAGGGCGCGGCCTACGAATACGAGCCCGACGAGGAGACCATCCTCGAAACCCTGCTGCCCCGGAACCTCACGGTCCAGCTGCTCTCGGCCATGCTCGAGAACCAGGCCGGGTTCTACGCCGCCCAGATGGCGGCGATGGACAACGCCACTCGCAATGCGGGCGACATGATCGCCG
Source organism: Phenylobacterium ferrooxidans (assembly GCF_042714595.1). Classification (NCBI taxonomy): domain Bacteria; kingdom Pseudomonadati; phylum Pseudomonadota; class Alphaproteobacteria; order Caulobacterales; family Caulobacteraceae; genus Phenylobacterium; species Phenylobacterium ferrooxidans. Next base: position 48,603 of record NZ_JAOTJD010000029.1, read on the forward strand.
CCCTCAACCTGAAGAAAAACCGTACTCGCCAGGCGCAGATCACCAAGGAGCTGATCGAGATCATCTCCGGCGCCGAAGCGCTCTAGACTGAAAAGAGTTCAACCCATGGCTACGACCCCGAAGAAGCCGGCCGCCACCAAGGCCGCCCCCGCCCCGAAAGCCGCCGCCGCCAAGGCGCCGGCCAAGGCCGCCAAGGCCGTGACGCCCAAGTCGGTGGCCCCGGCCGCCGGCGTGGCCACCGGCCGCATCGTCCAGATCATCGGCGCCGTCGTCGACGTCGAGTTCGAAGGCCACCTGCCGCCGATCCTCGGCGCCCTGGAAACCACCAACACCGACCAGCGGACGGGCCAGCCCTTCCGCCTGGTGCTGGAAGTGGCGCAGCACCTGGGCGAGAACACCGTCCGCACCATCGCCATGGACACCTCCGAGGGCCTGACCCGCGGACAGCCGGTGACTGACACCGGCCGCGCGATCACCGTCCCGGTCGGCCCGGCCACCCTGGGTCGGATCATGAACGTCATTGGCGATCCCATCGACGAAGCCGGTCCGATCAACTCCCAGTTCTACGCCCCGATCCACCGTGAAGCCCCGTCCTTCGCCGAGCAGGCGACCTCGGCGGAAATCCTGGTGACCGGGATCAAGGTCATCGACCTGCTCTGCCCCTACACCAAGGGCGGCAAGATCGGCCTGTTCGGCGGCGCCGGCGTGGGCAAGACCGTGACCATGCAGGAACTGATCAACAACATCGCCAAGGCCTACGGCGGCTATTCGGTGCTGGCCGGGGTGGGTGAGCGCACCCGCGAAGGCAACGACCTCTATCACGAGATGATCGAGAGCAACGTCAACAAGCCCGGCGGCGGCGAAGGCTCCAAGTGCACCCTGGTCTACGGCCAGATGAACGAGCCCCCCGGCGCGCGGGCCCGCGTGGCCCTCACCGGCCTGGCCCAGGCCGAGTACTTCCGCGACGAAGAGGGCAAGGATGTGCTGCTCTTCATCGACAACATCTTCCGCTTCACCCAGGCCGGCTCCGAAGTGTCCGCCCTGCTGGGCCGCATCCCCTCGGCCGTGGGCTATCAGCCCACCCTGGCCACCGAGATGGGCAACCTGCAGGAACGCATCACCTCGACCTCCAAGGGTTCGATCACCTCGGTCCAGGCCATCTACGTGCCCGCCGACGACCTGACCGACCCCGCGCCCGCCGCCTCCTTCGCCCACCTGGACGCCACCACCGTGCTCTCGCGCGACATCGCCGCCCAGGCCATCTTCCCGGCCGTGGACCCGCTGGACTCCACCAGCCGGATCATGGACCCGCTGGTGATCGGCGAGGAACACTACAACGTCGCCCGCCGCGTCCAGGAGACCCTGCAGGCCTACAAGGCCCTGAAGGACATCATCGCCATCCTGGGCATGGATGAACTGTCGGAAGACGACAAGCTGGTGGTCTCGCGCGCCCGCAAGATCTCCAAGTTCCTCTCCCAGCCCTTCCACGTGGCCGAGCAGTTCACCAACATGCCGGGCATCTTCGTCAGCCTGGAAGACACCATCCGCTCCTTCAAGGCGGTGGTTGAGGGTGAGTATGACCACCTGCCGGAAGCCGCGTTCTACAATGTCGGCACCATCGAAGACGCGGTGGCCAAGGCCGAACAACTCGCGTCGGAAGCCTAAGCCTGATGGCCGGCAAGCTGCACTTTTCCCTGGTCTCGCCCGAGCGTGAACTGTTCTCGGGCGAGGTCGACCAGGTCGACGCGCCGGGCTCCGAAGGCGACTTCGGGGTGCTGGCCGGCCACGCGCCCTTCATGACCACCCTCAAGTCAGGTCGGGTGAAGGTGTATGACAACGGCCGCACCCTGGGCTTTGATGTCCAGGGCGGGTTCGCCGACGTGACGCCGGATGGTCTGACCATCCTGGCCGAGCAGGCGGTCGAGGTCGCACTTTAAGCAACGCCTCGCCGTCGCCGCATTGTCGCATTACGGGACTTGCGAGGGATGGATAGTTTGAGTGTGATAGAGCGCCAGTCAGGGGACCCGTCTATGCGTACCGCCATCATCAGTCTGCTCGCCGCCGGCATCGCCACCTCGGCGACCGCGCAAACCGCGCCGCCGGCCGCGCCGCTCCCGACGCCGCCCGCGGCCGACCCGAACGCCGCCGCTCCGATGGCCCCGGCGTCTCCGGCCACCGCGCCCGCCCCGGAACCCGAGAAGGTCTACGCCGTCCCCACCACCGGTGAGATCGGCCAGATCATCGACGTGATCAACCGCATCTGCGTGCCCCTGGTGCGTGGCGGCGACATCTCCAAGCTGGCCACCAAGAGCCTGGGCTTCAAGTTCAACCGTCGCGAAGCGACCTATACCCAGACCCTGCAGACCAAGCCCTACACCCTGACGGTCTTCTCGCCGGGGTCCAACAAGGACGTCTGCCGGATCGCCCTCAACTACACGCTGAACGGCGAGAAGCCGATCATCGTGGGCCTCAACATCTTCTCGCTGCTGCACCAGCCGGAACTGCTTCAGCAGCGCAACGACTTCGTGCCGGCCACCGACTACAAGCGCATCACCAACTCCTGGGAATACTTCACCGACCGCGAGTCGATCGGCCTGGTGTTCCTGCAGCTGAAGAAGCCCGACGGCTCCTCGGTCAGCGACAAGTGGGACATGGGCGAAGTGCTGTATTCGGAACGCAAGTTCTAGGCTTTCAGCCTCCCGCACCTATATGAGTTCAGGCGCTGGAGACGACTCCAGCGCCTTTCTCTTTCCGGGACGGCCCGGTCTTGGGAGGACAGCCATGGCCTGGCTCATCCTGTTCGTCGCCGGTCTCTGTGAAATCGGCTGGGCCGTCGGCTTGAAATACACCGACGGCTTCACGCGGCTCTGGCCCACGGTGTTCACCGGGGCGAGCCTGCTGGTGTCCATGGCCCTGTTGGGCATGGCGATGAAGTCCCTGCCCTTGGGGACCGCCTACGCCGTCTGGACCGGCATCGGCGCGGTGGGGACGGTGATCCTCGGGATCGTGCTGTTCAAGGAGCCGGCGACGGTGGCGCGCCTGGTCTGCGTCGGCCTGATCGTGGCGGGTATCCTGGGGCTGAAACTCTTCAGCTCGCCGCAGGCATAACTTAATTAAAACAATAGGGTAGAGCTTGAGCCCCAGGGGGCTGAGAACCACTTCACGCGGCGCCTGAAGTGGCCCGGCCGTCGACCTGTTCCAGCCAGTCCCAGGCCTGGGTGGCCACGTCCTGCCATCCGGTCTCCCCCAGCAGCCAGTGGCTCATGCCGGCCATCTCGACGTAGTCGGCGTCCAGGCGCTGGGCCGTCTGGCGGCCGGTCATCGGCGGGTGGACCACGTCGCGCTGCCCCACCATCACCAGGCAGGGGATCCCGATGCCGCCGGTTCCGACGCTGGTGGTCATGAAGGGGTCGAGCCACCAGTTCAGGGCCTCCCACAGCGCCCGGCCGCTCTCGGGGCGCAGGCGCTGGACCGTGGCCTCGCGCGCGGCCGACGGCATGCGGTCAAGGCTGTAGGTGCGCATCAGGGTGCGGTCGGGGCTGATGCTGTGGGTGAAGGCCGCTCCCATCATCAGGCCAAAGGCGGTGACCGCTTCTTCCATGGAGGATCCGGCGACGCCCCAGGGCGGCGAGGGAGCCAGGAGGATCAGGGCCTTGGGCGGCGTCCGCTTGGCCGCGAGCTGGGCCACCAGGCCTCCGAGCGAGTGACCGATGAGGATCGGGGGCTCGGGCAGGCCGGCGCACAGCTCGGCGATGTCCCTGGCGTAGTCGGTCATCGAGACGCCGGCGACGGCGCCTGGACGGTCATCGTCGCCATGGCCGCGCAGGTCCGGCGTCAGGACGGTGTGGCCGGCGGCCTCGAAGGGCCCGCGGAAGGCCTCGAAGGCCCAGCCGCCACAGAAGGCGCCGTGGACCATGACGATGGGCGCGGCCATCAGGCGGCGCGACCCGGCAGGCCCGCGAAATCGTGGAAGGCGGTGATCACCGCTTCATAGGTGGCCTTCTTGAAGGGCGCCACCAGGCCCGGCGCCTCGGCGAGCCGGCCCCAACGCCAGGCGTCAAACTCCGGATGTCCCTGGCCCCCGAGGTCGATCTCGGTCTCCTCGCCGTCGAACCGCAGGGCGAACCAGACCTGGCGCTGCCCCTTCCAGCCCTTGGCGATCTTGCTGCCGCTGTGGCCGGGGGGAAAATCATAGGCCATCCAGCCGTCGGTGCGGCCCAGCAGGGTGGTGGAGACGACCCCGGTTTCCTCGGCCAGCTCGCGCCGGGCGGCGACATAGAGATCCTCGCCGGCGTCGACGCCGCCTTGCGGGAATTGCCAGTTGTAGGGCTCGGGCGTGTTGACCCGGCGCCCCAGCCAGACGCGGCCGTCGGGGTGAAAAAGCACCACCCCCACGTTGGGGCGATAGGCGGCGAGGTCGTCCATGGGCGCGAGGTCTTATCTGCGAGTGGTCAGCGCCGAAGCGGGCGCAAGTTGGTAACCCCTAGACTCCACTGATTGTGCCCACTGCGCCACCTGAGTCAGCGTCACAGGGTATGCGAAACCCGATCCCAGAGCCTGGCCATGCTGCAGGGCGCCGGCTTCGAGGGACAGCAACTGCTGATCGATGGCCTCCACGGAGAGCTGGTCGTCGACGATGCGGTCGGCTGAGGCCCGTGGCAGGCCGCCGCCGCGCCGCGCCGCCGAACCGTCGTCGATGAAGGCCAGGCCGCGGCCGCGCAGGGCGCCGGTGAAGGCGGTCATGGCGCTGTCGGAGCCGACGAAGCGCGAGCCGAGATAGTTGGTCACCCCGAAATAGCCGGTGGCGCGGCTGAGCAGCCATTCCAGCTTCTTGACCGTCTCCTGGCCCTGGGCCTGGGCCATCAGGGTGTAAGGGCCAGGATCGTTGTCGGGATAGTCCACCGGCTCCATGGGGGCCTCCAGCAGCACCTCGTGGCCGTTCTGGCGGGCCAGGTCGATCCAGCCCTGCAGGCCGTCGGAATAGGGCACGAAGGACAGGGTGATCTCGGGGGGCAGGTTCTCGATGGCCTGGCGGGTCGCCGTCGCGTTCAGGCCGAGGCCGCCGATCACCAGGGCGACCTTGGGCCGACCATTGCTGGCGAAGGGCCGGGCATAGGCCTGGGCGGGCGTCTTGCCCCCCGGGCCGATGATGGGCAGCAGGCCGCCGGAGCCCTGGGCGGTGAGGCCCGCGATGGGGGCCGGCGGCAGGGGGTCGGCGGCGTGGAAGGCCTGGGCGCCGGGAACGGTGATCACCGCCTGGCCGAAGGCGGCGCCGGGTCCAAGCGGGTTCTCCGAGAGCCGGAAAGTGTCCGTTGAGAGAGTGGTTCCACCGGGGTTGTCGGCGGTCAGGGCCTCGCGCCAGCCGGGGGGCGCGGCCATTGCCGCCACCTTGGCCAGGCTGATGCGCACCACCGGGGTTCCCGCCTTGGGGTCGCCCATCAGGGTGACCAGGATCAGGGCCGCGGACATGAACAGGAAGGCCGCGCCGCCGGCGCCCACATAGGGGTTGGCGATGGCCTTGGCCAACAGCGCCTGGGCGTTGAGCCCCGGCGCTGGGGCGGCGGCGACCGTGACGAGCTTTTTCTTGGAAAACATAGGCATGACCACGCGAGGCTTCAGTCCGGAGCCTGAGGGATCATGGTTAATGAAGGGCTACTTTTCGCCGCGCCGCAGCATGGCGAAGGGCCGCAGGCGGCGCCGCAGCGCCGCCTGGGCGATTACTTGGCGACCGGCTTGGGTTCGAGCTTGGGCAGCTTGGAGACCACCTCGGCCATCTTGGCGGTGGGCTTGGGCAGCTTGGGCGTCGCGGCCACCGAACCATAGCGCAGGACGTCCTTGGCGCGGGCCAGCTGGAAGTCCCCGGTGGTGGTGTTGAAGTCGGCTGGCGGAGCCTCGGCCGGCTCATGAGCGCCGATGCGGGTCTTGCCTTCCTCGGCGTTCAGGGCGTTGCGGAAGGACGCCTCGCTGAACTGGAAGGCGCGGTTGGCGATGGACTGGGCCTCGTCACGGGTCTCGGCCACTTCCAGGTCCGGCTGGATGCCGGTCTTCTGGATGGAACGCCCCGCCGGGGTGTAGTAGCGCGCGGTGGTGAGCTTCAGCGCGCCGTCCACGCCGCCCCGCAGGGGGATGACGGTCTGGACCGAGCCCTTGCCGAAGCTGGTGAGGCCCACCAGTTCCGCGCGCTTGCGGTCCTGCAGGGCGCCGGCGACGATTTCCGCCGCCGAGGCCGAGCCGGAATTGATCAGCACCACCACCGGCAGGCCGCCGGTGACGTCGCCGGCGCGGGCGTTGTAGCGCTCGACGTCGCGGGGATCGCGGCCCCGCTGGGAGACGATCTCGCCGCCATCCAGGAACAGGTCGGAGATGCCGACCGCCTGGTCGAGCAGGCCGCCGGGATTGTTGCGCAGGTCGAGGATCAGCCCCTTCATCTTGGGGTTCTTGGCCCTCAGGTCGACGATGGCCGCCTCGGCCTCGTCGGTGGTCTTTTCGTTGAAGGCCGAGACCCGCAGATAGCCGTAGTCGCCCTCGAGCTTGGCGGTGGCGGACTTGGGCTTGATCACCTCGCGGATCAGCTTGACGTCAAAGGGATCGGTCTTCTCGCGGGCGATGGTCAGGGTGACCGGCTCGCCGGGCTTGCCGCGCATCTGCTTGACCGCGTCATTGACCGACAGGCCAAGCACGCTCCCGCCGTTGACGGCGGTGATGAAGTCGCCAGCCTTGACCCCGGCCTTGAAGGCGGGCGTGCCGTCCATGGGCGAGATCACCTTGACCACGCCGTCCTCGCTGGTGACCTCTATGCCCAGGCCGCCATACTCCCCGCGCGTCTGATCGCGCATGTCGTCGAAGCTCTCGGGGTTCAGGTAGCCGGAGTGGGGATCGAGCGAGGTCAGCATGCCGTCGATGGCCGCCTCGATCAGTTTCTTGTCGTCGACCTCGGTGACGTACTGACGCTCTACGGTGTCCAGCACGTCGCCGAACAGCTCGAGCATCTTGTAGGTCTTGGCCCGCGGCTGGGACGAGGCCAGCGCCTGCTGGCTGACATAGGCCATGGACCCCGCCCCGAGGACGAAGGCCGAAACACCGATCAACAGATACTTGCGCATAGACTAGGCCCTAGGGCTCCCTTGCGGCGGAATTGAGCCGCTTAACCGCTTCACGTCCCCATCAGAACCCCACAGGGCTCCATAGTCTTCACTTAGCCAGCGGTCGGTCTCAAGCCGCTTCCGCCCGTCATCCAGCGCCCCGGATTGACCGGCGCGCCGCGTTCCCGGACCTCTAGATAGAGTTCCGGAGGCGATTGTCGCCCATCGGCCATCCATCCGACAGGCGATCCCGCCGCGACGGATTGTCCGACATCGACGTTCACCCGGTCCAGGCCAGCCAACACCACATGGTATCCACCGGCCAATCTTAAGATCAAGATCACACCCCAGCCCTTCACCGGGCCCACATATTGGACAAGTCCGCTGTCGGGCGCCGCGACTTTCGCCCCAGAGGCGGTCTGGATGGTCAGGCCGTTGGCCTTGCCGCCGCCCGGGACCGCCTGTCCGAAGCGCCGGGTGACGGGGCCGTCGGCCGGCGCCATCAGGGCCTTGGGCGCGGTGACCTCGCCGTCGTCCTCCTGCAGGGGGGTCTGGTCGCGGAGACCTGGAGGCTGGATCAGCCGGGCCTCGGCCAGCTGGCTGTCGGCGGTGAACAGGGCCTCGCTGGCCACGGCGGCCAGGCGGCGCTGGCGGGCGATCTCTCCCGCCTCGGCGGCGTAGAGCCGGGCGCGGCGCTGCAGCTCGGGCGTGATCGCCTTGACCAGGATGGCGGCGCGGACCGCCGAGACGGCGTCGTCGGGGCTGACCAGCAGGGCGGGCGGCGGATCGCGGCGGAACTGCTCCAGCACGGTCAGCAGGCGCGCCAGGCGGTTGAGGTTGCGACCCTGCTCGGCGGTGAGCACGGTCTCTCGGACATTGAGGCTCTGCAGTTTGTCGCGCTCGCTGACCGCCGCCACGGCCACCACGCCCGCCGCCAGGCTGGCGAGGGCGCCGATCACGAAGGCGGGGCGGAGGCTCTGCAAGGGCGCGTCAGTCTCTGTGATAGGGGCCGCCGGCCAGGATGGTGACCGCCCGATAGACCTGTTCGGCCAGCATGGCGCGGGCCAGGGCATGGGGCCATGTCTGCGGCCCGAAGGCCAGCCTGCCGTTGGCGGCGGCCACCAGGGCCGGGTCGAGGCCGTCGGCGCCGCCGATCATGAAGACCAGGCGGCGCACCCCCTGGTCCCGCAGCCTGGCGATCTCGGCGGCGAAGTCACGGGACGCGCGCGCGCCGCCCCGCTCATCGCAGGCGATGACGTGAGCGTCGGTCAGGTGCGGGCGAAGGACATCGGCCTCGGCGGCCTTGCCGGGTTTCCTGGCTTCGACCTCGACCACCTCGACGGGGCCGAGCCCCAGGGCGCGGCCGGCCGCGGTGGCGCGGTCCACATAGAGCTTCACCAGCTCGACCTCGGGGGAACGGGCCAGACGCCCGACCGCCAGGATCGTCAGCTTCAAGTGAAGGCGATGTGGGCCGAGTCCACCGACCAGATCTTTTCGATGTTGTAGAAGGAGCGGACCTCGGGACGGAACAGGTGGATGATCACGTCGCCAGTGTCGATCAGCACCCAGTCACAGTGGGGCATGCCCTCGACACGCACCTTGCCGTAGCCCTCGTCCTTGAGGGCGCGCAGCAGGTGATCGGCCATGGCGCCGACATGGCGGTGCGAACGGCCGGAGGCGACGATCAGGCCGTCGGCCACCGCGCTCTTACCCTTCAGGTCGATGAACACGACATCCTGGGCCTTGTCGTCGTCGAGACGCGCCAGGATCAGGTCTTCCAAAGCGCTGATGCGACTCTGGGGATCGGTGGAAACCTCGGTGGAAACCGCGGTTTCGTGCGCACTCGGCGCAGGGTCAGGGCTCAGCGGGGTAGCTCCTTTTTTGCCTCGCTAAAAGGCCTCATATCACGATTGCGCGGAAAGGGGCAGTGCGCGTGCGATCACGATCTTGAGCCGCCCATCCGCGCCCGCATGGCGGTGGACGAGAGGAAGTTGAGGGGACCGGTGAGGAACACCCAGCGAGGCGGCTGGGTCCCCGCCAGGATGGGCCCCTGGCTGGCAGGGCGGCGCGCATGGCTGAACCGTTGCGCGGCGGGCGAGAAGCGGCTTCTCAGGGAGATCCAGGGCCGCGAGACTACGGCGACCGGTGCGCCGCCCATGATCTGCGTCCAGCCGCGCCAGCGGTGGAAGCTGGCCAGGCTGTCGGCGCCCATGATCCAGACGAACTTCACCCCCGGATAGCGGGCCTTCAGCACCCGAAGGGTGTCGATGGTGTAGGTGGAGCCGATGGCGGTCTCGGCGTCGGAGACGATCATCGCCCGGCCGCGAGCCACCTTGCGCACCCCGGCCATCCGCTCGGCGAGGCTGGCGGTCTCGCGGCTGGATTTCAGCGGGTTCTGCGGCGAGACCAGCCAGATGACGCGATCCAGCTTCAGCCGCTTGCGCGCGGTCTCGGCCACGTGGGCATGGCCGGCGTGGACCGGATTGAACGAGCCGCCATAGAGCCCGACCCGCATGCCCCGCGTGAGCGTGAAGCCCAGGCGCAGGGTCGCGGGCCGGCCGGCCTCAGGGACGCGCCGGGCGGGTCCGGCGAACCACATGGGCTTCACTCTGGATCAAAACCGCTTCGCCGTATCGGGATTGCGGTCGAGGTTGAGGTCGGTCTGGCGGACCCGGGCGCGGACGGTGAACACTCCGTCTCCCGCCAGGACCCCGCCGCGGGCGAACAGGCGGCCATGCTCCCAGTTGGAGAGGCCGAGTTCGGGGCGGTTCAGGGCGTACTGGCCGTCCACCCAGCGGGTGAAGCCGTCGCCGGTGAAGGGGGCGTCGATGGCCGCGTAGAAGCGGTCGTGGGCCTGGGCGTCCTGCGAGATCAGGCTGGCGGCGAAGCGGGGGCTGTAGCGGTTGAAGAGGTCGACAGCCTGGGCGGCGTCCTCGACAATCATCAGGGAGACCTCAGGGGTCTCCTCCCACTCCCACTCCCGGCCAAGGTCGCCCTCGGCCAGCCGTTCCACCAGGGGCTCCTCGCGCTCGCCCTCGGCGCGGGCGACGGTGACCCGGGCGTCGCGCCAGGCGGTGGGGATGTAGCGTTCGCAGCCCTCCACCACATGCAGCTTGGCGCCCTTGCGGCGCTCGCCGGCGGCCTGCAGGGCGCGCAGGAAGACGGGGACCAGCTCCTGCGCCCGCTCGCGCACGATGCAGCAGACATTCAGGGTGTTGCAGACCTTGCGGTCCAGGGAGTGGTAGGCGGCGGCCTCGAAGCGGTTGGCGTCTGCGGCGACATCGGCCACCATCCAGGCGCCCCCCGTGCCGTGCAGGCTGACCGGGGTCCCGGCCTGGCGGGCGATGGCGCCCAGCTGGGCCACGGCGGGGCCGGAGCCTCG